>NZ_JAFCUI010000005.1:174225-265157 GCF_049896445.1 Acinetobacter sp. TWP2-2-3 | reverse complement strand
CTTTTGCCAGTGTTGATCTGTCAGCATGGTACGAGGCATAGCGAATAGTAAAATTGGGTTTGGCGATTTGATTTTACTACTTCGCTATTTTTTTAAGCTAAAAGTGTCAACACACCCTAGTTAAACCAAATATTAGTATCAGGATTTAAATGCATCCTCGAGCGCCCAAAGCACCTGTGCCTTGGTCTGGAAAAACCGGCTAAACAAACTGGAGAGTGAACCCACAATCGTAATATGACCAAGTTTCGGAATTTGAATCAGATGGCTATGATTGCCCTTCTCTTTCAGTACACGGTCCAAATCCTGGCTATTGAAATGCCCAACAATCTTGTCTTTTTCGGCAATAAACAGATAATGCCGGATTGAGCTATTTTTAACAAAATAATAAGGCATCACCTGCTGATAAGGCACCGCCTGATCAAATGCATCGGCACAGATCGGATCATTTTTGTAATCAAAATGATAAGGCCCCGCCAGACCAATAATCGCCCGGATTTGATTGTGATCAATGCTGGCAGATTGCGGATGATACAAGGCAGACATCACATTGAATGCCCCGGCAGAGTGTCCCATCAAGACCAGATTTTCAGCACAGATCTGCAACTGTCCAGCTGACTGCTGCAAATGATTCAGCAATAAATGCAGATCATGAATATAGGTCGGAAAAATATGTTGTGGCGCCAGATGATAATTCATCACCACCACATCATAACCTTCTTTAGCAAAGGACTCGCCAATAAACTGATAATCCTTTTTATCGCCATGTAACCAGGCACCGCCATGCACAAAAACAATCAGGGGACGATGGAGCAAAGGCTGCTGACTCCGGAACAGATCAAAGCGTTGCCGTGATTTTAGACCATAAGCCAGCTGAGTTTCGATCGTGTAACCCTGTTTAGGCGTTAAACGATTCAGCGCATAACTGCCAAAATCATAGAGTCTAAATGCTTTATAGCGTTGCTGGACTTCCAGAATCTGATTCGACAATTGGTTTTTAAAATGACCGACCTTATGGAGCATCGGTTGGTTCAACCGTATCAGGATCTATCGCAACCGGCGTCTGTTCAATACCCGGCTGCGCATATGCCGGTGCAGCAAAGTTTTGATTAGCCAGACTTGAATATTGCTCCACGTTATCGATTAAAGTCACAATTTTGGTGACATTGCCCACTTGCTGCAATACCTGATTCAGGTCAGTAATTTCTGCGCTGTTCAAACGTCCCATCACATACAGCACGCCATCTTCAGTATGCACATGTAGTTTACTGTCCGAAACCACAGTGGCTTTCATGATCAGGCCACGGGTATTCGCTGTGACCGCAGTATCCTGCATGATGGTGCTATAGCTGATCTGATTGCCTACAGTAATAAAATTATGTACCGCTTTGACATCGCTCATGGATTTGACATTGTCTTCAGCTAGCTGCTTGAGATGTGCATCGGGCACCTGACCGGTCAGCAAGACATTGCCATGAAAACTTTCAATATTGACCCGAGCCTGTTTGAAGCGCGAATCCAGTTTATAAAGATTAATTTTTGCAGTACGGACAATTGAGGAATCAATAAATACCTGCCCCAAGGTACGCGCCCCACTTTCAGTTCCGACAGGAGCCGTACCTGTGCCGCTGGAAATAAAACTTGCACAACCTGATAAACTTGCGACACACAGCATTGTTATTGCAATACGCTTAACCACTCAGCAAGACTCCTTCATTTTATTACGTCTTTTTCAATCTAATAATCTGTTTTCAAGCTCAGATCATGTCAATTCTGCTTGAACTTTACAATGATCTTGAAGCAAATATAAGCATCTTTAGACCTTATTTTGTTCAAAGGTTAATAAACTCTTGATCAAAAGTAAAAGCATTTTCAATCCATTCCAGATCATAAGGGTATTGCGAAAAGTCATGCTGTATGGTTTTTGCAAATTGCTGTTTAAAATCAAAACAAATCACGTCAAAACGATAGTAATAGTGTGCAAATTGTGGATTTTTCTGAATAAAGCACATTGCCGTCTTGAGCATCTTTACCTGTTTTGCTCTGCAAATCGACTCGATCGCTTGCGCATATCGGGTTTGCGCACGTGCTTTGACTTCCACAAAGACCAGTTCCTGATCACGCACCAGAATCAGATCCAGCTCGCCATAGCGACTGTGATAATTGGCGGTCAGGAACTGAAATCCATGGTTCTGCATCAGTTGAGCCGCTTGCTGCTCCGCCCATGCACCTAATTGCTGTCGCAGCATTGCTCTTTCGCTCATAGTAGCTTGACACCTGTGCCACTGTACTGGAAACATTGTGGACTACGCTGAATACTGTGGTCCGTGATTTCAATTCGCCCAGTTCTACCCTGAAATTCAATATGCTGCAAATGCGGTTGTGACAGGTACTGCTGGGTGATCTGCCAGGCATCGCCACCGGCTCTTTGGCATAGGCCTGTAGAACATCCGGCCAGTCAGCCAGATAAAGCACAGGTACATCACAGAACTTGATTCCTCGTGGCGGTTTATGCTGTTCGCTAATCGCATTGGCCACGGTATACATCCGTTTATGGCTTAATTCAGGTATGGCAGCCAGCCCTTCTGCATTGCCGAGGTATAACAGCCCTTGTTTTGGCATTAAAAAAATGGGCGCCTTGTTCACGATTTTAAAATTCAGATCACTTTGGCTCAGCAGTGACATCAGCAACAGTTCATGCTCGGCTTCACTGCCCGGCTGGCGTAAAACCAGCAGTTGCTGAACCCCATCTTTAACCAGAAGGGTTTTTAAGGCAGCAGCATCCTCTTTTTTGGACAGGCTGAATTGCCAGACTTGGGGTGATGATTCTGCTACATCATTCAGGCTGAGGGTACGTACTTTAGGTTTGCTCTTGAGTAGTTGTTCCACATCGCTACGTGCCAATGGACCCACCACCATTTTGGTCTTTTTATTGACATGCTGTTTCAGTAGCTGGGAGATATTTTTCTGATTGGAATTGACCCATTTTAATGGAACTTTCTGCCCGGAAGTAGCATAAGTACTGAGAAAACCCTGTTTGATACTCGATGCAGCTCGCGCCAAAGGCCCGGATTCGGGTAGAATGATCAGCACTTCTGCTTGTACGCTGCTGATGTAGCTGACTAAACACAAGCCCAATATTTTATTTTTAATCTTCCATTTTTTATTATTCAATTTATTCCACATGGAGAAACCTATGAGTGCTCAGTTATTTGTTGTTGCGACTCCAATCGGGCACTTAGATGATATTAGTTATCGTGCACTTCAGGTGTTAAAGTCGGTGAGTCTTATTGCTGCCGAGGATACACGAACTTCAGCACAATTGCTTAAACACTTTAATATTCAAACACCTCTGACCGCTTGCCATGAGCATAATGAAAGCAACAAGATTGATCAGCTGATCCAGCGCCTGCTGAATGGCGAAGATATGGCCCTGATCAGTGATGCTGGCACTCCCCTGATTAGCGACCCTGGCTTTAAATTTGTCCGTGCTGCACAAGCGCATAATATTCGCGTGATTCCTGTACCTGGTGCTTGTGCGGCTATTGCTGCCTTAAGTGCTGTTGGCTTGCCGAGTGACCGCTTCAGCTTTGAAGGTTTTCTGCCATCCAGACAAAGTCAGCGCCTGCTGAATCTGGAAAAACTGAAAGATGAAACCCAGACTTTAATTTTCTATGAAGCACCGCACCGGATTCTGGAGTCCGTTAAAGATATGGCCAGCGTTTTCGGAGCAGATCGCCCGGTCGGTTTTGCGCGAGAAATCACCAAGACTTTTGAAACTATCAAGAAAATGACCTTGGGTGAATTGGTGGAATTCATTAGCAATGATCACAATCAGCAAAAAGGCGAAATTGTTCTAGTGATTGGCGGTGCCACCGAAGAAAAAGATCTGGATCAGGAAAAGCTGGATAAATTATTGAATCGCCTATTACAGGACCTTTCGGTCAAAGCTGCTTCACAACTGGCGGCAGATTTAACCGGAATCAAAAAGAAAGTCGCTTATCAACGTGCTTTAGAACTGACTTCGGCAAACGACTAATTGCTTTAGATTTTCTATTACGTTTGGATTTGCAAAAAAAAACACCACATTGAATGTGGTGTTTTTTATAAGAAACAAGTTAATCAATAACTTATTCTTTGGCTACTGATTCATCTGCCGGCACTTCAACAATACGACCACCACTGGCAAGGAAAGCCGCAATCTCGTCTTCAAGTGCTTGACGCTTTTTCAGCTTTGCAGTGACGGTCAAAGTTTCAGCTTCTACAAGATCGGTATCACTGACGACCTCTGTGCTATCGACCGCGCCTTTTTCAGCGGCTTTTGCTTCATCATCGTCAACAATTGAATCTTCAACGTCGTCATCATAATCATTCATGTCTGTCATTTGCATCTCCCCAAAAATGGCCCTCGCTTGGTATTCCAAGTCAGGTATCGAATTAAGTGAAATTTAGCAATCTCTTCGACCTTCGCCTAGTACCAAACATCAAAAAATCGTATCTTTTTTAAACAAAATCGTTACTCTTTATTGGTGTTTGTTTAAAAAATTTACATTTCTGTCTTAAGCTGCGTAGCGTGTGTCTTTAAGTAAACCCAGACCATTGGCTTGCGCCATAAATGCATCTTTCAACATGGGCTGATTTTCTACCTGTTTCAGGCCGAAATTGCGTGCCCAAACCATCGGGAAGAATAATGTGGTTTCCATCCAACCAATCGCAGACATGCTGTGCATCATGGCATCATTCTGGCCCTTACGGCAATGCTCATAGCGTTTCAGGGTCTGCTCATGTGCCCATACGCCACGCGCCTGATCATGTAGCAAAACATCACAGAGCACGGCAGCATCCAGACAGCCAATATTCACCCCTTGTCCAGCTAAAGGATGAATTACATGTGCAGCATCTCCAATCAGGGCTAAACCGTCTTGAATATACTGTTGGGCAGCACGGGCTTTTAAGGGGAAAGTGGCACGTGGTGTCGCCTCTAAGACTCCACCCAACATATGCTGGCTTTCACGAGTCAAGAGTTGAGTAAATTCAGCATCTGACAACGCTGCATATTCTTCGGCATAATCCTCTGGCAAGGTCCAGACAATTGATTGCCAATGTCCCTGCTCTTCCGGATTAAGGCTGGCCATAGGTAAAAAAGCCAGAGGACCAGTTTCGAGAAAAATCTGACGCGCCATGTACTGATGAGGCTGAATCGTTTTAATCGCACAACTGATGCCTGCCTGTTTATAGTCCAGTACATCAATATCGATGAAAGCTTGCTCACGTACAAAGGAGTTTGCACCATCTGCACCAATGACCAGTTTGGTTTTGAGCTGAGTACCATCTTCCAGATGAATGATCCACACACCGACGCCACGTTCAACACGGCTGACTTTGACTTGTGTTCTATAATCTTGAACATTTTCCAGCATCTTTTGCTGAATGGCCAGATTCAGAATGCTGGGCTCCACCATCGAGCCTAAAGCCTGCTCTACCGATGGTGTTTTTTCTGAAGACTGGCCAAAATTAATTTCACCATAGCCATTTTTATTCCACACCTGCATACCAGTATAAGGCTGCTGGCGTACTAAATTTTCCCAGACACCCACCGTTTTTAACAGGTGAATGGTTGCCTGACTTAAAGCCAAAACACGCGGATTGGCCACACGCAAAGTTTTATCTGCATCCAGAATTGGCGCTGCATCCAGAACTGTAGGCTGCACACCACCTTGAGCTAACAGAAGCGCTGTAAGTCCACCAACCAGCCCACCACCAATAATGACGACGTCTAATATTTCGTTAGTTTGATTTAAGCTCATGCTTTTAACCCCATGGCATAATTTGCAACCAGTGGCTTGATGCCTGGAATCGTATCAAAAGCGATTAAACCAGTATTACGAATCAGCTTTAAGAAAGGATTCTGGTTACTAAAACCACGTACTACTGAATCACAGAATTTAATCACACGCTGCTGGTCACTGAGACGGGATTTCTCATAGTCTAGCAATATTGCAGCATCGCCCAAGTCTGCGCCTTGTGCCTGTTGCTCTTTCAGGTAACGCACCAATACATGCGCATCACGCATACACAGGTTAAAGCCCTGTCCAGCGACCGGATGAATCGTATGGGCTGCATTACCCATGAGCACTACACGACCAACAGCCTGCTTTTCAGCTAACACTTGAGACAATGGAAAACTGAACCGTTTTCCGGTTTTCTGGAATTTTCCGGCACGATCGCCATACGTTTCCTGCAAGGCATCCAGAAAATGCTGGTCATTTTCATCTCCCAACCATTCTCCTTCAGTACCTTTTTTCACTGGCCAGACCACTGAACGACGATACTCACCCGGTAGTGGTAAAAGTGCCAAAGGCCCTAAATGGCTGAAACGCTCAAAGCCCACATGAGCATGTGGCTTTGAAGTTTGTACTGTGGTCACAATCGCAACCTGATCATAATCATGTTCTGACGCACCAATACCCAAGGCTTTACGGCAGAAAGAATCCCGCCCATCGGCGGCAATAACCAGTTTGGACTGTAATTTTAGTGACGATTCACCACGCTGAGCTTCGATATAAGCAAAGTCTGTATCTTGGATAAGGGATGTCACTTGAACACCATCAATCAGTTCAATCAATGGCTCTTTTTTGACTTGGGTCAGCAGTACACGACCGAGCCAGGCATTTTCAATGACCTGACCAAAGCTTTCGACTTTTTCCTGTTCGGCTTTCAGTCGAGCCTTACCAAAACTGCCCTGTTCGGTAATATTCACTTCCAGAATTGGGGTAGCATGTTCTTGCAAGGCATTCCAAAGTCCAAGCTCCTGATAGATCTGCACGCTACGGCGTGACAAGGCACTGTTACGTGCATCAAAACTGGAATGATATGGCGCAAGATTTTCATCATCATAATTTGGGTATTTAATGGCTTCCAACAGTTTGACTGCAATATTGATTTTCGCCAACATCAATGCGAGGCTTAAGCCGACCATACCACCACCGACAATGATGACTTCTTGTTGCATGCTTACTTCCTTATCTGTTTATTCGCATCTATGGCGAATTACATAAAACGTATACTGGTTTTATCTTACCTCAAGGCTTTAAATTTTTATAATGATTCGTTTTATTTAGTTTTCTCCATGATGATCCAGCCTATATTGAAAAACCAAGACATCGCGCTTTTCAGTCCCCAACTTCGGCAATACAGTATAGGCATTGATCCGTTCAACGATTTCAAACCCTGTCTTAAAAGCACTTGGTGTGCCTGTATATGTTCTGCATCACAGAAAGTATCTAGTGATTTAAATGTAAGATATTGTCTAAAATACTGAATCACCGCTTTCATCGCCTCAAGCATATAGTCCTGCCCCTGAAATCGAGGACCAAGTCCGAAATGAATTTCAAGGCTGTTATTTTGCTGTTGAATAATCGTTAGTAACCCGATTGCCAGATGACTTTTTCGCTCAGCAATCACCCATGAAAATCCTTTAATCGGTTGCTGCCAATAGCTTAACGCCCATTTCTGCAACATCTGCTGAGTTTGACCGACTGTTGTATGCACCTGTCGTTGTAAGTATTTTGATGCTTCAACGTCGCCACAATACTCTTGGAATAATGAAAATTCATCTCCAACTTTATATGCTCTTAACTCCAACCAAGTTGTCTTTAATTCAGCAACTAAAATATTTATACTCACTTTTATCAACTCAGCATTAAAAAACGGAATGTTGTAATTTCATTTGGCACTTATACGATTCGATCGCAAACCTAGTCAAATTGGTATAACTCGATCTACTCGCTTCGCACAATTTTGAATACATATTGCTACTGGTAAATCCTGAATGATAAAATTGTGAATCAAGCCATTTATAAATGAGCTGATATTCACTTTCAGTAGCAGGAGGCCCATTTTCAATCACTATTATTTTCTTATTTTGAGAGAGTTTTATAAATATAACTCGATTTTTTAGCTAACAGATATTTTAAAAAAAATTTATCCAACCATGTACAACCTAATCTTATTTGTATGATAGTAATCATTAATCTTTAGCTAAGTGTTGTTGTAGATCTGAGGATGATTCTATTAATAACCTATAAACACCTATATAAAAAACCCCGGAAATATACCGAGGTTTCTTCATCTTCCACACTATTTCTATCCTCTCGACAAGCTACTCAAAGACATTATCCTATCTTGTAAGAAACTCGTGCAGGAGGATTAGCTTAACGCACAATATTGGTATGATGATCTGTATGGTGTACTGTTTTACCCAACTTCGTTCCTGTATAAATCAGGTACAATGCCGACAAACCAACCAATACATAAATAATTCGAGATAAGGCGCTCATATCACCAAAGATCGCAGCGACCAAATTAAAATCGAATGCACCAATTAAACCCCAATTGATGCCACCAATGATTGTTAAAGCATAAGCAATCCAGTCAATCGTATTTAATTTCATAAGTGTTCTCCTGCTGTTATTTAAGTTTATTTAAGGATCAGAGAAAGTATGAGAATCTCAGCGCATTTAATATGTAGCTTTGATGCTAAAAACAGATTTTCTGTGTTGACTTCGTGTCACTTTTTAAGCTGTAAATTTTACTTAGGTTAGTTTTATTTGACTTGTTCGAGATAAACGTAAGCTAAGTCACTTTTTGATCGATTCGATATAGCTAGGAATTCTTGTTTAAAACGGCATAGAAATGTCATAAAAAAGCCGATCTTGCGACCGGCTTGCTGTATTTTTTCTCAAATTAAGCAGCGCACGCTTTCGCCATTAATGCCTCAATCTCTTCTACCGTTTTGACGACTTTCGCGGTTAAAACTAGCGGGCCATTTGCAGTGGCCACCACATCATCTTCAATCCTAATGCCAATTCCACGCCATTTAGCATCTACTGTTTCATCATCAGGCGCGATATAAAGACCCGGCTCAACGGTAACGACCATACCCTCTTCATACGAGCGCCATTCACCGTCCACCTTATAAGCACCGACATCATGCACATCCATACCGAGCCAGTGTCCGGTACCATGCATGTAGAACTGGCGGAAAGCTTCTTTTTCTATAATGTCGTCAATATTCCCCTGCATCAAGCCAAGATCGAGCAAACCTTGCACTAGGATGCGCACTGCAACATTATGTGGTTCTTTATACGAGTTACCAATTTGCACAGCATTAATTGCAGCAATTTGAGCATCCAGCACTACATTATATAAAGCTTTCTGTTCCGGGCTAAATTTACCATTCACTGGAAAGGTACGGGTAATGTCTGAAGCATAAAGCTGATATTCAGCCGCAGCATCAATCAGGACCAAATCGCCATCTTTCAGTTCTTTGTCATTTTCTACATAATGCAGGATGCAGGCATTCTCACCGCCACCGACAATACTGTTATAGGCCGGAACACCGCCATTTTTGCCAAAGATATAATTCAGCTCGGCTTCCAGTGCATATTCCATCATGCCCGGGCGTACTGCTAGCATCGCTTGCGTATGTGCATCAGCAGAAATATCGGAAGCAATCTGCATCAATTCAATTTCATTTGCATCTTTATGCAGACGCATTTCATCGACAATACGATCCAGCTGAATTACTTGCGCTGGTGCAGAAGTACCACGACGGCTTTCACCACTTGCAGTTGCAATCCATTTGGCGACACGCGCATCAAACTCTGCATGCTGTCCAATGCGATAAAATAACTGATCTTTATTTTGTAACTTTTCTAAGATTTCTTCATCCAGCAGATCAATTGCATAGGCTTCATCTGCATCATAATCCTGAATAGCCCCGTCAATACCCGCGCGGTAGCCATTCCAGATTTCCATTTCACGGTTACGTTCCCGACAGAACAAACTGTAGCTATAGCCTTCTTCTTCAGTGTCAAAGGTTTCAATCACAGCCACAGCTTCAGGTTCCGCAAATCCGGTTAAATAGAAGAAACTACTGTCGGCGCGGTATTTATAATCTGCATCACGGTTACGCATAGCTACCGGACTGGTCGCGATAATGGCGATACTGCGTAAACCAATTTCCCCTGCGAGGATTGCGCGACGTTCCTCAAAAACTGCCTGTGTCAATTTCTTCATTACACCTTACTTCTTATCGATCAATACTTGTATTTAGAATATAGTCTTGAAATCAGACTATAGATTTCACTGTAAACAGCAAAATATATGCCTGATTTCAAGCAGGTGATGACTCACCTCAGCATTTCATCAGCTTGGACGTTTAGGCGAGAAAATCTCGACCACACTTTGCGCGTCTGTAACAGCGGCTTTAGGCTGATTTTTTTGACTAAATTGCTGTAAGAGTGGTGTTTCTTCAACTTCGACCTTTTTACGCCCTAAAGACAGGCTGACAGGAATCAGACGCACAAATTCGTACAATTCCTGATAGCTTTCTTCACCTTCGGCATCATCGTCCGAGTCTTCAAATTCAACTGCGGCTACATCTTGTAAATGTTCAATCAGTTCAACTTCATCCTGACGGATATGTCCTGAAGCCAGTCCGAAACCTAAGACCACGCCGGCACACCAGTCCGCCAGAGCCTGTACGCGTTCTGAAAGCACATGCTCATCATCAGGCAGCAAAGGTAAATAATCCAGCTCATCTTCAGACAATGCATGGAACACATCTTCAGCTTCGCCCGTCAACAACTCTAATGCTTCGGCATCCAGTTCAGGTACATCCAGTGTTTCTAAAATCTGTAACCACTCTTCACTGCTTGGCGCCTGGGTGACACAAACAATGCCTGTTAGCAAACCATGCAGTTCGCTAGGGCTAGAAATTTCCTCAATTGAAGAAAAATTGCGGTGCCATTCGGTCCAACCTGAAATATCGTCTTGCATTCGTTTATCCAATCTTTATACTGCTTATATATTACCTTTGTTTGCAACACTGTGCGACCTCGATATGTTAGAAGAATTACAGCGTCTACAAGTGCAGATCGGCGTGTTAAAAACGCGACTTGCACGGCTTGAAAGTGAAAATTCCAGTTTGCGCGAAGAGCAAGACTCTTCAATGATGCAACATCAACAGCAAATTGAACAAAAGAACAGCGTGATTGCGCAAAAACAACAAGAAAATGAAAATCTGACAGAACAATTGACGGATTCTCGTGCCCAATTTCAACTGCTCAATAATGATGCAACTGCACTGGCAGACCGTTATGGCCGTCTGGAAAAAAGCTGTACCGATCTAAAAAACCGTTTTCAGGAAATTCTGGCTGAACGCAATGAGCTGCGTGTGGTTAAGGAAAAGATGATCCTTGAACAGCGTCATGCCCAACAGGAAATTCAGCGTCTGACTCAGGAATCTGAACGTTTAACCCAGAAAAATGAAAATGCCAAAGCCAAGGTTGAAGCGATTATTCAACGTCTGGCGATTCTCGGTACTGCGCAGGATCATCACGCACAGGAAATTCAACAACTGGCCCATCCGACTGAAGCGACTGAGGAAGCCTCACCATGAGTGAACAAATTGCAATTGATCTCAGAGTATTGGGGCATAGTTTCCGTCTGGCCTCTACTCCTGACAAGCAGGAAGAATTAGAACGCGCAGCACAGTTATTAAATGACAAATACGATGAATTTCGTCGTAAAGCACCACGTATGGAACCTAGCAAGCTGATTATTATGGTGGCACTTGAGCTGATGCAGGAGGTTTTGAATATGAATAGATCACTGCAACAATATGCGCATTGCGAGCGTTTGTTACAAACTATTTTAGAAGAAGTTGAAGAACTGACTGAATAATCTCGAATTCTGTTTAAACTTCGGACATTCGACCGAACTGTTTACAGTTCATGAACAGCATAGAGTTGCCACACCGGGATTATTGTTTATAATTAACTTAACTCTGAGGTGTTCGCCAGCGGGTCTATTCCCCTGCCGATACTAACACTTATGGGTGTGTTCTGTATATTTAGAGTGTATGCCCATCTCCGTATGGGAAACCCAGCAAGTATACGTCGCATCCTCCTTGAACTCATCGGGTTCAGGGTAACGACACATGCAGCGGCATCTTCGGAGTACTTCAATTTCTTTTTCAAAATATAATTATAATTTTTCCTGAATTTCCTCTTATTTTAATTTTATAGTCTTTCTCTCGAACATTCTTCCAGATTCATTTTATTGATGTAATAATCATCTTGCATGAAAATGAACTCTTTTAAATTAAAAAAAGAAATCTAAATTGCTTTAAGTTAAATAAAGATGAAAAAGTTTTTGGTAACTCACTCCCCTATTTTTTAGGCAATTTTATCTCGATATAAAACATGCATCGCCCAGATTGCAGCAGGAATCCAGCCTAAAATCGAAATCTGAAGCATTAAGCATACTGTCGCTTCGACTGGTCGATGAAGGGTCATAAATAATGACCAAGGGAAAATAAATGCAACAATTGATTTCATTTTTAAAACCCTCTTTTGCCATGTTTTAAATTTTTATATCCAGTTTTTATGGGCACTTAAAACTGGTACTAAGATTTAGATATTTTTAATGGGATCAGCAGAATCTCTGTACATGCTGTAATCCCGCGTAAAAATATCCTGAAAGCCTAATTCAGCCAGCTTAAATGAAGCTTAAAAATTATTTTAAATCCGCTAACCTTTGCATATTTTCAATCAAAATATTGACGTTTGAATGAAACAGTCTTTGCTTTAACTTTTATTTTCCATAGATTCAGATCTGAATAAAATCTTGAATCCCTAGACCTTTATTTACTTACTGCAGCTAGTGTACTCAAGGGTGATACTCGCCAAATCACATCACCGACATCATCAGCAACCAAAATGGCACCTGAAGAATCTACCGCCACACCGACCGGTCGCCCATATGCATCGCCCTGATCACTTAAAAATCCAGTCAAGACATCTTGAGGTGGGCCCATCGGTTGCCCATTCTGAAAGGGAACAAAAATCACTTTATAGCCACTATGCGGTTTGCGGTTCCATGAACCATGCTGGCCAATCAGCGCACCGTTTCGATATTGAGGCATCAGGTCTGCCCTATAGAAGGCCAAGCCCAATGAAGCTGTATGATTGCCCAATGCATAATCCGGTGGAATTGCTTGCGCAACTAAGGCAGGTTTTTGCGGTTTGACCCGTGTATCTACATGTTGGCCATAATAACTATAGGGCCAGCCATAAAAAGCACCTTCTTTGACAGAGGTCAAATAATCAGGAACCAGATCATTACCGAGCTCATCACGTTCATTCACCACTGTCCAAAGTGTGCCGCTCTTAGGTTGCCAATCCATGCCATTCGGATTACGCAGTCCGGTGGCAAAAGGTCGCGCTTGAGCACTGGCTATGTCAAATTCCATGATCAGTGCCCGGCCCTGCTCTTGCTCTAAGCCATTTTCAGCGACATTACTGTTGGAACCCACCGTGATATAGAGTTTGCTTCCGGCAGGATTGGCAATAACATTTTTGGTCCAGTGATGGTTTAAACGACCTGCCGGTAAATCCAGCATCTTGGTACCAGTTGCTGTAATTTGAGTCGCACCGTTCTGATAAGGAAAACGCATCAGGGCATCAGTATTCGCCACATACAACATATTACCGACTAGCGCCATGCCAAATGGAGAATTGAGATTCTGTAAAAATACGGTTTTTTGTTCAGCTACCCCATCTCCATTGCTATCGCGAAGCAGACTGATGCGGTTGGCACTGGGGTGCGATGAACCTGCACGTTGCATCACCCATTTCATGATTTTGCCTTTGATCCCTTTGCTGTCATCGGGCTTAGGCGGTGCATCGGTTTCAGCCACCAGTACATCACCATTCGGCAATACATACAGCCAGCGCGGATGCTGCAACCCTTTGGCAAATGCCTGAACTTTTAAACCTGTCGCTGTTGTCGGCATTTTACCTTCAGGCCAACCTTTAGCAGGTGCAATATTGACCGTAGGCAGCAAGCTTGATTTTGGTTTGGGCAAATGTGGCTGGGAACCATAACTGTCATTGATTGGCGACTTGGAAGGCATGGTACATCCAGTCATGGTTAAGAGAAGTGCACAGCCGGCACCTGTAAGTAAAAGTTGAATAGGCTGATGAAGCATTTTTATCTCTTGTTATTATCATCCTCAACTTACTTTAAAAAACAATTTGAGATGCCACTAGCGGGTTCTTGTTTTTTCTGGTTATGAATTGGTTATCAATTTTAAGTCAGGTCTGATATTTTTCTTGCTATAAAATAAATTTATCCTGATTAACTTACGCAGGACTAGAGGATAACATTTCCAGTGTAATTTTTTTCACCTCATTACGGCTGTGCCGGATATGGGCATCCAATATAGAGAGACAGAACGCTGCATCTTGGGCAAGCAGCGCCTTTAAAATCTGTTGATGTTCAGCATAGGTGGCTGTAACCCGATAATCTTTGGAAAAATCCAGACGGCGTATAATGCGAATTTTTTCGCTGATCTCACTATGTATTTTTGCCATTTCTGCATTGCCGGCTGCCAATACCAAATGACAATGAAATGCTTCATCTTCTACAGATAACCGCCTGAGATCATAGATATATTGTTCTGGTTGAATACACCAGGTTTGAATCAAAACAGCCAGAGCAACCTGCAACTGGTCTTTGGGCATCTGACAAAGTTGTTCGACTGCATAACCTTCCAATAAAATCCGCAGATCATACAGTTCTTCATAAACTTTAAAGTCTAGTGACCGAACCTTCCAGCCACTTCTAAACTGCACCTCGACATAACCTTCCTGCTGCAAGCGATACAAAGCTTGCCGGATGGGTGTACGGCTTACGGCATAGCTTTCAGCAATTTCCGATTCGGTAAAGCGCTCTCCCGGCATCAGCTTAAAGTCAAAAATGTCATTTTTAATTTTCTGGAAAACCAGCTCAGACAGATTGTCTGAGCTTTTTCCTGTCGCTTTAGTACTTGGATTGCGAACAATAGTCATGGCTCAATCCATTACTCCATATAGACCAGTGGCTCACCACTATGCACGGTCTGACCAGAACGGCAGATAATGGCTTTGACAATGCCATCATCGTCAGCATAGACCGGCAGCTCCATTTTCATGGCCTCGATGATGGCCACCGTGTCGCCTTTTTTCACAATCTGCCCGGCTTCTACAAAAATCTTCCAGATATTGCCGGTCATAGAGGCGTTGAGAGGGACATACTGGCTGTAATCGGTATCATCCTGCAGCACTTCTATTTCTACAGGTGCATCAAACTCGTCTTTCCAGCGCTCTACCTCGGCACTAAAAGCAGCCTGCTGCTGCGCTTTAAAAGCAGCAATACTGTCCTGTTCTGCAGCAAGGAAATCCTGATATGCTGCAAAGTCAAACTCGCATTCCTCAATTTTGATTTCTGCCAGACCATGGGCGAAATCAGCACGGAACTGATCCAGTTCGGCCTCAGTGACCTCATAATATTTAATCTGGTCAAAAAAGCGTAAGAACCATTGCTGATCGCCAAACTGCTTGTTCTTTTTAAACTTATTCCAGATCGGTACGGTACGGCCAATCAACTGATAGCCACCCGGTGAGTCCATGCCATAAATACACATATACATGCCACCAATCCCGACTGTACCTTCAGCGGTAAAAGTACGGGCCGGATTATATTTGGAACTCAGTAAACGGTGGCGCGGATCAATGGGCACTGCACAAGGTGCAGTCAGATATACATCACCTAGCCCTAAAATCAGATAATTGGCATCAAAAATAATGTCTTTAACTTGCTGACGAGTGTTTAGACCATTAATTCGCTGAATAAAATCGACATTATTCGGTAGCCATGGGGCCTTGGCACAGACACTTTCCTGATAACGCTCAACCGCACCCAGAGTCGCTGAGTCCTCAAAGGCCATGGGTAAATGGATAATTCTTGAAGGTATTTTAATGTCACGTAAATCACCCATCTGTTCTTCAAGACCAAGCAGGAAGTGAATCAGTTGCTGCTGGCTCAAACGCAGACCATCATATTTAATCTGCAAGGATCGCACACCAGGTGATAATTCCAGGATACCGTCAAGATCAGCTTCACGGATCAGTTGCATCAAGCGGTGTACGCGCAGGCGTAGGGCCAAATCCAGTACGTTATCACCGTATTCCAGCAAGATATAACTGTCACCTGCCTGACGATATACAGCTTTTGGTGCATCTGGCGTAGCTTCACGCAATGCCAGGATACTTTCTGCCTGAACTGTAACGATTTCAGCCTCGCTGGTTATCTCTGCCTTGGCAAAGTTTTGGAGGGTTTGAATTTGCTGCCGCTCCAGCGCATTGGCCTGCTTTACCGAGATTGGATAGAAGCTAATCGTGTCATCGGCTTTCAGTTGACCAATTTTCCAGAGTTCAGCTTTGGCAATGGTCACCGGACAGACAAAGCCACCCAGGCTCGGACCATCTTTGGCAAGAATTACGGGGAAATCACCGGTAAAGTTAATCGCACCAATGGCATATTCACAGTCATGTACATTGGATGGATGCAGACCCGCTTCACCGCCATTTTCACGCGCCCAGCTTGGCGTCGGTCCGGTTAAACGGATACCCAATCGGTTCGAGTTAAAATGCACTTTCCAGCTTGATGCAAAAAACTCCTCAATATATTCAGCTTTAAAGAAATCAGGAGCGCCATGCGGACCATAGAGCACACCAATTTTCCATTCCTTGCCATAACTTGGAATCAGATCTGTTGCCAAAACTTCAGGTTCTGCAATCGCTAAAGGTAGACCATCGGCCGGCAGCTCAGGATTCACCATCTTAATCATGTCACCAGCCCGTAACACTCGGCCTGCATGTCCACCAAAATTACCTAAAGCAAAGGTAGAACGGCTACCCAGATATTCCGGCACATTCAGACCATTTCGTACAGCCAGGTAGGTCCGGCATCCAGATTCAACCTGTCCAATTTTTAGGGTTTGGCCTGCTTTTACCTGAATAGGCTGCCAGAAATTTACTGCTTCATCATCCAGACTTACCGGACAAGGTGCGCCAGTTAAAGCAATGATATTTTCTGCATGAAATTTGAGGATTGGACCTTGCAGGGTAAATTCAAACCCGGCGGCGGCCTCGACATTCCCAACAATTTTATTGGCCAGCCGGAAGGCATAATCATCCATTGGGCCTGAAGGCGGTACACCAATATCCCAATACCCGACACGACCCGGATAATCCTGAATCGAACTTTGTGTACCCGGCTGAATCACCTCAATCACATTCGGCACATATTTGAAATCATCCAGCATGCGTGTCCAGATCTGCATCTGTTCAAAACGTGGATCTGAAATAACAGTATGCACATAATCCAGATTGGTACTAATACCATTCAGGCGAGTTTCAGCTAAAGCTGATTTAAGCGTATGAATGGCAGTATCACGATCTTCAGCATGCACAATAATCTTGGCAATCATCGGGTCAAAGTATTGGGAAATTTCAGTTCCGGTACTCACCCAGGTATCAACCCGGACATTTTCCGGAAAAAAGACATCGGTCAAAATCCCTGGACTCGGCTGGGAATTCTTAACTGGATCTTCGGCATAGATGCGTACTTCAATCGCTGCACCTTGAGGCTGAATACTGCTTAGATGCTTCCAATCCAGAGTATCACCTGCTGCAACTTTCAACATGCATTCAATCAGGTCTAAACCGGTCACCATTTCAGTCACCGGATGCTCCACCTGCAAACGGGTATTCACTTCAAGGAAATAAAACTCGTCACGTGCTGTATCGTAAATAAACTCAACCGTACCGGCACTGCGATATTCCACCGATTTGCCCAGTTCAACTGCCGCCTGATGCAATTTTTGACGGGTTGCTTCAGGTAACTGTGCCGCTGGTGTTTCTTCCACAACCTTCTGATTACGGCGCTGCAGTGAACAGTCACGCTCGCCCAAAGCCACCACTTGCCCCTGACCATCCCCAAAAATCTGTACTTCGACATGACGGGCTTTATCGAGAAAGCATTCTAAAAATACTCCGGCATCTTTAAAGAACTGCTCGCCCAGACGTTTTACACTTTCATAAGCCTCCTGAAGTGCCTCGGCATCATCACAACGGGTCAAGCCAATTCCGCCACCGCCTGCTGTACTTTTCAGCATAATTGGATAACCAATTTTTTCAGCTTCTGCCAAAGCTTCGTCCAGACTATTTAGCAGACCTGTACCGGGAGTCATCGGTACATTGGCAGCTGCAGCAAGTTCACGGGCACGATGTTTTAAACCAAACTCTAAAATTTGCTCCGGTGTTGGCCCCATGAAAGCAATATTATTTGCTTCGCAGGCACGGGCAAAGTCAGCACTTTCTGACAGAAAACCATAACCTGGGAAAATTGCTTCGGCCCCGGTATTCTTGGCTGCGGCAATCAGCTTTTCAATACTTAAATAGGTATCACTCGGTTTGGTACCTTCTAAGGACACTGCAATATCTGCATCAATCACATGCTGTGCATAACGGTCCGTTTCTGAATAGACGGCTATACTGGTTATACCCATTTTTTTTAATGTGCGAATGGCACGAACAGCAATTTCGCCGCGATTTGCAATCAGTACAGTTTTAAACATGTGAATCCCCTTTTATTCTCTCTATTTTTTGAATCTGCTGAATGGGTCTATTTCGTTGTTTTCTGATTCAGCTGCTGTATATAAAGCCGCTATCGACTATGTTCGCTGCTCTGTGTCGTAGCCTTTGATACATACCGTCCGCAAATACAGCTTTTTTAAATGCATCGTTTTTTGCTTGAAGAGGTGCAGCATTCGTAACCGGAATCCAGACAAGTTCACCCACCTCAACATGGGTAGTGCGTTGAGCAAGATGATTCAGTTGAAGCTGTTTTGGCTGATCGGCATCGCGCCATTTTCGGACTGTCCAGCCGATCATTTTCTGATGAAGCATTCTGTATCCATTCTTGTATCCAAGTTTGAATACAGTTATGCAGAACTTATGCCAGTTTAATTTTCTATATTATTTTCAATATTTTAATAAAATTTAAGATGTATAAATTAGGGAGAATTTCGTTAGATGATTGTTTTTGGTTCAGCCTGTTTTCAATTCAGTGCAAAAATTATTCTTAAACTCATATTGCATGATCTGCATTATTTCAACTTTTGCAATACTCATATAAAAGCCCATCTGTTGATGAGCTTCTAAGTGAACTATTTTATTTGTAGCTTAGGACAGTCATAAAAATTGAGTGTATTAAATATCCGAATTGAAAGGTTGAATCAGCGTGCATTCGTCATTGCGGTGATTCATTACTTCACAGGAATCATTAAGTGCTGATAAGGCGTCCCAGACCACATGACATAGGGCACAGCGGTATCCGGTTGCGTATGTTTAGGATACATCTCATAGAAACGAGCTTCAGCACCGACGATCATGACATGGGGACCCGTTTTGACCCAATGATTGCCCGCAGTAGGCTTCTTGGCATAGGGATCGACATTACTGGCATCCGTACCACCTGCCAGCATATACATGAAGCCTACTTTTCCAACTGTGGGCGGTTTATGTCCCATCCAGGCTTCTGCCCATTCTAGAGCGGCCTGATCCATACACATTGGGTCTGGACCTGGAGTGGTCAGATTATCAGGCATACAGGTAAAACCATTATTGCCCTTGCGCAAGGTACGTATTTTGCCATCTGCACCGACAGCGACAATCGTGGCTGCAGCGGCTACTTTCTTAGGTGCAGCAGTCATGGCACTTGCAATGGCTTTCTTATCGGCAGCAGATGAAGCTGCGCCTGAGCTGGCTTTGCCCGACATGGGCGGTTCAACGGCTAAAGCGGCAGGTGCAGACAGCGCGACCCATCCCGCCATAAGCAGTAATTGAGGAAAATTCATGGCACATTCTCCTTGAATCATCATGAAGAAATTGGATTTAGGTTCAGATCAAGTTGGATTAATCTGTAATTTTTGTAACGTATCCTTATAGAGTTGAGGGATAATTTGAGTTGATCAAAAGAAAGGAGAAGATTTAACTATTGCAGTGAAATTGCGCTACACAGCGATATCAACTGCAATGAAAGACAATATCTTTGGCGCTTAACCACGAAATGCTGCTTCGATCACGGAGATGTCAATTTTCTTCATGGTCATCATCGCATTAAATGCGCGCTTGGCCGCAGCACGGTCAGGACTGTTACAGGCGTTGATGAGGACCATTGGCGTAATCTGCCAGGAAATACCCCACTTGTCTTTACACCATCCACACTCGCTTTCCTGACCGCCACTGCCAACAATGGCATTCCAGTATCGGTCTGTTTCTTCTTGGTCTTCAGTCGCCACCTGAAATGAAAATGCTTCATTGTGTTGAAAGTCAGGGCCACCATTCAGTCCAATGCAGGCAACGCCCATCACCGTAAATTCGACGGTGATAACATCGCCTTCTTTTCCGGAGGGATAATCTCCGCGTGCAAGATTGATCGCGCCAACTGAGGAGTCTGGAAAGGTTTCTGCATAAAATCGTGCTGCACCTTCGGCATCGTCATCGTACCAAAGGCAGATAGTATTCTTCGCAATATTCATCATGTTCAATCTCCATTGATTTAGGTCTTACGCGCTCTGCCTAAGTACAATGTGTCTCATATATCGGTCGAGAATAGTCATATGATCCTTGTCTATCTTTCACCAAAAAATATAATAAACCTACTTTAGAATTGTATTTTTATTGATCGAAAGCTGTTTCAAAGTGCTTAAACTGATGCGTTTCCAGAGTTTTTCACTGAACAATCGGTTGCTTGGAAAATCGTGAATCAACCAGATTGAATCTCCTTTCTCATGACAATTTAAAAACCAGTGATGCAACAGCTTTTTAGTTTTTGAACTTTGAGACTGCTGGCAAAATTAGCCGAATTTAAATAAGCAGATACGGAATAATATAAAATTGCAGCTCATAATTATTTTTTACTTTTCCAGAATTCCCACTTAGACTAGAGCACAAATTTGTTGCATATGCTTTTTGCCCTATGACCATTCAGGAATTAAGAAGATACCTTCGTAAAACGCGTCGTCATCTCTCTAAATTTGAGCAAAGGCAATCCGCACAAAAAGTTCTAAACCGTCTGATCCGCAGTCCAGAATTTATTCATGCCCAACGTATTGGCCTGTATTTGCATGCTTTTGGGGAGATTCAGACCCAGGCGATTATTGAACGCTGCTTTAAACTGGGCAAACAGGTGTATCTACCAGCGATTTGCGACATGAATCAGCAGCTGGTCTGGATCCGGATCACCCAGCACCAATACCATAACAAGCGCTTTGCCCATCATCGGCTGGGTATGCGAGAGCCCATGAGCACCCGTGGTGTACATGTTTCCAAACTGGATTTATTGCTCATGCCACTATTGGCCTGTGATACTTCGGGCACACGGATTGGTATGGGCGGCGGTTTTTATGATCGTACCTTGGCTTCTGCACCTGGGCGTCCATTCCGTCTGGGGCTGGCGCATGACTTTCAACTGCTGGCACAGCCGCTAAAACGTGAAACATGGGATCAGCCCCTTGATGCTTTAATCACCCCGACAATATTTATAAAGTTCAAACGTTAATTTTGCAATTTTATCCTTGCTAACTACTTTAAAATCACATAATTAGTCATTTTTCATACAATTTAATCTTAACTGCCCTTGTATTTTTAAAATTACCCATCACTATTAAAAGCATGGCAACACCGTTGTCACTCATTAGGAGTGCTCATGTCTGAAATTATTATGAATCAAGAAACCTTAGAGCCTCAGGTTCCAAGTGTACTACCCCTTTTGGCGCTGCGTGATGTGGTGGTTTATCCGCATATGCAAATTGCGCTGTTTGTCGGTCGTGAAAAATCGATCAATGCAGTTGATGTGGCTCGTAACAGTGACAATCTAGTATTTGTAGTTGCGCAAAAAGATTCGCTTACAGAAGAAATTGATCACGACAATTTATATCAATACGGTACTGTCGCGAAGATTGTGCAAGTTGTGAATCACGAAAATGATGAAAACTGTATTAAAGTCCTGATCGAAGGCCTGCACCGTGCCAAGCTGAAAACCATCATTGACGAAACTGAGTATCTGACAGCAGAGCATGAACTCAGCCCAATGACGGTGAGCGTCGATGCAGACACCCAAGCTGTGCGCTTGCAGGAATTGCGTGCGCTTTTCGCTCAATATGCAGAAGCGAAACTTCGTAATGCGCGTGAACTGATCACCGCAGCCAACAAAATTGAAGATCTATTACAGTTATTGTTCTTCGTCGCAACCCGTGTTCCATTGAATATTGATGTCAAACAGAAATTCCTGGAACATGACGAATTCGAAGCACATTTGACTGAATTGATGACTTATCTATTGCAACAGTCTGAAGAACAACAGATTGAGCAAACCCTGCATGATTCTGTTAAACGTCAGATGGAAAAGAACCAGCGCGAATATTTCCTGAATGAAAAAATGAAAGTCATTCAGCGCGAGCTTTCTGATATGAATGGCGGTGCGGAAGACGATGTCGCTGAAATTGAAAAACGTCTGGCTGAAGCAGATTTGCCTGAGCATGTACGTAAAAAAGCAGAAGCTGAATTCCGTAAATTAAAAGCGATGCAGCCTGCTTCAAGTGAAGCTGCTGTGGTACGTAACTATCTGGAAGTCATTCTGGATACACCTTGGAATAAAGCCAGCAAAGTCAGCATTAACCTGAACAAGGCACAGGAAATTCTGGATGCAGACCATTATGGTCTGGACGATGTCAAAGATCGCATTGTGGAATATCTGGCAGTTCAGTCACGTGTGAAAAAATTGCGTGGCCCGATTCTATGCTTGGTTGGTCCTCCAGGTGTGGGTAAAACTTCACTCGGTGAATCGATTGCCAAGGCAACTGGTCGTGAGTTCGTGCGTATGGCGCTGGGCGGCGTGCGTGACGAAGCTGAAATTCGCGGTCACCGTCGTACCTATATCGGTGCGATGCCAGGTAAAATTGTGCAGTCATTGACTAAAGTGGGCGTAAAAAACCCGTTGTTCCTGCTCGATGAAATCGACAAGATGGCGCAAGACTACCGTGGCGATCCGGCTTCTGCGATGCTTGAGGTACTTGATCCATCACAGAACAACAAGTTCAGCGATCACTATCTAGATCTTGATCTGGACCTGTCTGAAGTAATGTTTATCTGTACCGCGAACAGCATGAACATTCCTGAGGCGCTGCTGGACCGTATGGAAGTGATTCGTCTTCCGGGTTATACCGAAGAAGAGAAAGTCAATATTGCGGACCGCTACCTTGTTCCTAAAGCCATCAAGAACAATGGTCTACGTGCCAAAGAATTGACCGTGCATGAAGAAGCGATTCGTGACATCGTGCGCCGTTATACGCGTGAAGCCGGTGTACGTAACCTTGAACGTGAAGTTTCAAAAATTGCACGTAAGGTGGTGAAAGAGGCGGTTAGCAAGAAAGCCAAAAATCTTCAGGTTGAAGTGACAGCAGGAAATCTTCCAGATTACTTGGGTCCACATAAATTTGACTATGGTATGGCGGAAGAAGAAGCGCAAATCGGCCGTGTAAATGGTTTGGCTTGGACTTCGGTTGGTGGTGAATTACTGACCATTGAAGTTGCAGCAGTTCCAGGTAAAGGTAAGTTCATTACTACCGGTTCTCTTGGCGATGTCATGAAAGAATCGATTACTGCTGCAATGACTGTGGTGCGTACCCGTGCAGATGAACTCGGCATCGAAGCCTCGCGCTTTGAAGAAACCGACGTGCATGTGCATCTACCTGAGGGTGCAACACCGAAAGATGGTCCATCAGCAGGTTTGGCTTTGACTACAGCATTGGTGTCTGCTTTCACGGGTATCCCGATTCGTCCGGATATCGCGATGACAGGTGAAACCAGTCTGGGCGGTCGTGCGCTGCGTATCGGTGGCTTGAAAGAGAAACTTTTGGCAGCCCATCGTGGTGGCATCAAGCTGGTATTCATTCCACAGGAAAACGTACGTGACCTGGCGGAAATTCCAGAAAATGTCAAAGAAGGTCTAGAAATTAAAGCCGTAAAATCGATTGATGAGATTTTACCGCTGGCACTGACCTCTTTGCCAAAAGCCTTGGTTAAAGCACCAATTGTGAAAACCAAAGAAGAAGCGAAAGCAGCGCGTCATTAAGACTTGATGTTTCGTATAAAATACCCTGCTTCGGCAGGGTTTTTTATTGAGTTATTGAATAAAACAACTGAATTATGGCTGTAGTGCCATCGTAACCAATCCATCAATCACATGAGTCATCTTGTTCAGATCAAGCTTGTCTAAAGTATCCAATTCGGTATTGTAATAAGGATTACGATAATTCGCAGTATCGGTAATCAACATGGTCGAATAGTTGAATTTGGCATAATTCAGATAGCCAGAGAAATTCATATCCTGAGCAAAACTTGGGCTAACAAAGCGTTGACACTCCAGACGGTTAAAACGCTGCATGGCATCACAATAATCTCCAGTCAGGCCAGTTGAGGCTAAATGCCCAATCGCGGCAATAAAGTTACCATGTCGTGGATAAATCCACTTTAATCCCACCGGATAGCTCTGCACCTGATGTTCATCAAAATAACCAATCGAATCCAGAATCACCACGCCCTTAATTTTCTGCTTCTGCTTTTTTAAAGACTTGGCATGCATATAACTGCCCATATGTTCTGTCTTGAAAAAAGGCGGCTCTTCTAGCGTATAGAAAGCAAATTCGACATCATGTTGGAGCTTGGATTTTTGCAAAGCGAGTAGTCTTGCCGTTTCCAGTAAACCCGCTACCCCTGAGGCATTATTATCGGCACCTTTTTGGGTACTAAAGACATCATAATGCGCTCCCATCACCATTTTGGTCTTTGCTTGAGTATCCAAATTACAGATGACATTTCGGTAACTCAGGTTATTGACCACATAAACCTGAAACTGGCATGGAATACCAAAGCGCTGCATCTGTCCTTTAATCCAGGCAGATACCTGATTCAGCTCTTTCAGATTTTTATAATTTCGGTATTCATCGACACTCATGATCTGGCTAAAAAATAATTCCAGATGAGAAACCTGAGCATTTTTGCTCGAATTGGCTGCACAGAGACTAGACCCCATGAGGCCTATCAGTAACAGCAGCACAGTACAACATCCTTTTATCATGACACTGTTCCGCATTTATTATTATTCCATTCCTTTATCAAGCGGATACTTGAACTAAGGACATTAAAGCAACACTAAATCTCTCATTTCAATTTCAATTTGTTTCCCTGCTCAACTTCATGTTGTTTGATCGTTATAATGAGGTATCCAATTATTGATCTGTCTGTATGAAAATCCGTATCCTGACCATTGGTCAAAAAATGCCAGCGTGGGTGCTGACTGGTTTTGAAGATTATTTCAAACGTATTCAGCCTTTTGTACAGACCCAGATTATTGAACTGCCGATGGCCAAGCGCGGGAAAAATGATTCTGAAGCGGATATTCTGAAATACCGCAATATTGAGGGCGACAGCATTTTAAATGCGCTCAAGCAGAATGAAACCCTGATTGCACTAGAAGTGGGCGGACGCGAATTCAGTACCGAGAAACTGGCTGAAACCATGAAAGGCTGGATGCTGGAAGGCAATGATGTAGCACTTGCAATTGGTGGACCGGATGGTCACTCAGAAGCCGTGCGTAAAGCTGCTGCATGGCACTGGTCACTTTCCAAGTTAACTCTGCCGCATCCTCTGGTACGTGTGATGCTGATCGAGCAGCTTTATCGTGCCATGAGCATCAATAACAACCATCCTTATCACCGAGCAGGCTAATGATTTTGCTGAAGCGTTCTTTATATGCAACGTTTTGTTGAATAATCTCTTCTGCTCTTATTTCTATTTTTCATGCATTATTGAGGCATCTTCCAGATGTGGTTTGACTTATGAACTTACAAACGTTGCCCGGCTTATTTATTTCTCATGGCTCTCCTATGCTGGCGCTGAATCCTGAGCAAGTGGGTCCTGCCTTGCATCGTTTGAGCGAAAATCTGCCACGCCCGGAAGCGATTATTGTGATGTCTGCGCATTGGGAAAGTGATGCGTTGGAAGTCAGTAGCGCAATTCGCCCAGAAACTTGGCATGATTTTCGTGGTTTCCCGCCTGAACTTTATCAATTACGCTACCCTGCACCGGGAAATCCTGAATTGGCCGAGAAAGTCTTAGGCTTGCTGGCCAATGCCGGCTTTTCTGCACATGCCAACAGTACTCGTCCGCGTGATCATGGTGTATGGATGCCGCTGCTACATATGTATCCAGATGCCAACATTCCCGTGGTAGAAATTTCCTTACCCATGTCGATGAGTGCGGATGAAATTTATCAGATTGGTCAAAGCCTGGCACCTTTACGTGAACAACAAATCCTGCTGATTGGTTCGGGCAGTATTACCCATAACTTACGGGAACTGTCTTGGGATGGAACGGCTGCTGATGTACCCGAATGGGCTTCTGGCTTTCGTAATTTTGTGGTGCATAAACTGACACATAGTGATTATGACGCCGTACTGGACTGGTCCAATATTCCGCATATGGCGCGGAATCATCCAACACTAGAACATTTTGCTCCGATTTTCTTTGCGATGGGCACAGGTCAGCGTTTTAGTCTGGTACATAGCAGTTTCACCATGGGTTCACTCGGTATGGATATTTACCGCTTCGATTAATCTTGCTTCAGCGCTAAAATCTTAATGATGGATACATTTTGCAACTCAAAGCTGCGAAATGTATCCATATTTTTTTGCAATACATCCATTATTATTGTTTGAACTTTATATAATTCATTATAAGTCCATGAAATTAAAATTTATTGTGCTGGCATTATTGCCTTTAACTTTTGCAGGCTGTCAGTCCAGTGATATTCAACGAGCTGGAGATCTTGCGGTGGCCACCATCCAACAAAAAAATGCAGATCAGATTCTTCCAGCCTATTACTGGGAACTGAATCGTGGACTAGAACGACCCGTTGTACTGAATTTCAACGCTCAAGGCCGGCTGAGCGCCGTGACGGGCTGTAATGGACTCGGGACGACCTGGTCAGTCAAAAACAATATCATCACCACCAGCGAAGTTATAGGCACTGAAATGGCCTGTGATGCAGCATTGATGGAGCAGGAACGTTTTGTCAGTCAACTTTTACAGAAGCGTGACATTCCTTTTACGCTCAATACCACAGATCCTGACAAGCCGACCCTGACGTTGATGGCCGCAAATGGTCAAACCTATGAATTTATCGGGAAAATGACTCCGGAAACCAAATACCAAGGACAGGCTGAAACAATTTTTCTGGAAATTTCCCCCGATACCAAACAATGTACCGGCGTAACCCAACAAAGCTGCTTGCAAGTCAAAGAAGTGAAATATGATCAGAATGGCCTGAAAACTCAGGTCGATAAGGACTGGACTTTATTCTATGATCAGATTGAAGGTTTTCGGCATTCACCAAATGAACGGCAGATTATTCGGGTCAAACGTTTTGAAATTAAGCATCCGGCAGCTGATCAATCGAAATATGCCTATATTTTTGATATGGCGGTTGAGCGTGAATTAGTTAAGGGTGCTCTCTAAGACTAAAAATACCAGATACAAAAAAACCGAAGCAACAGCCCCGGTTTTTTTCAGCTTAGACTAAGTCAGACTTAGAATACGCCTTGAGCAAGCATCGCATCAGCAACTTTTACGAAGCCAGCAATATTTGCACCGTCTACATAGTTCACAGTACCGTCTTCCTTAGTACCGAATTTCACACAGTTACGGTGAATTTCTTTCATGATTGCGTGTAAACGCTCATCAACTTCTTCGAAAGTCCAGCCTAAACGCAATGCGTTTTGAGACATTTCCAGACCAGAAGTTGCCACACCACCTGCATTTGATGCTTTACCTGGCGCATAAAGAATTTTCGCTTCAACGAATTTCTCAACCGCTTCAAGCGTAGAAGGCATGTTCGCACCTTCAGCCACACAGATTACACCGTTTGCAAGAAGCTGAGCAGCGTCGTCTGCATCAAGTTCGTTTTGAGTCGCACATGGCAATGCGATATCACACTTGATACCCCAAGGACGTTGTCCTTCAAGATATTCGAAACCATGTTTAGACGCGAATTCTGAAATACGGCCACGTTTTACATTTTTAAGTTCCATGACTTCAGCAAGAAGCGCCTCAGTGAAACCGTCTTTAACGTGAACTGTACCGGCAGAGTCAGAAAGTGAAACCACTTTCGCACCGAGGTACATTGCTTTTTCAGCAGCATATTGCGCAACGTTACCAGAACCTGAAATCGCAACAACTTTATCTTTGAAGCTTTCGCCACGAGACTTAAGCATTTCCTCAGCGAAATACACAGTACCGTAACCCGTTGCTTCCGGACGTGCCAATGAACCACCGAAAGTTAAACCTTTACCAGTGAATACACACGCAGTGTCGTTACTTAATTTTTTCATCATGCCGGCCATGTAGCCCACTTCACGACCGCCTACACCAATATCACCTGCAGGGATATCTGTGTTCGCACCAAGGTGACGATACAGCTCGATCATTAAAGCCTGGCAGAAACGCATGATTTCGCCTTCTGATTTGCCTTTAGGGTCAAAATCAGAACCGCCTTTACCGCCACCCATAGGAAGTGTGGTTAAAGCATTTTTAAATGTTTGCTCAAAGCCTAAGAATTTTAGGATTGAAAGATTCACTGAAGGGTGGAAACGCATACCACCTTTAAATGGACCGATCGCTGAGTTGTACTGTACGCGGAACGCACGGTTTACTTGAGTCTGACCTTGGTCATCTACCCAAGAAACTCGGAACTGGATCGCACGTTCTGGCTCAACTAGACGTTCTAGTAAACCATGTGCTGCGTATTGTGGGTTCTTTTGAATGAACGGCCACAAACTAGTCATCACTTCTTCTACAGCTTGAAGAAATTCTGGTTGATGTGCATCACGTGATTTTACGTAATCTAGGAACTCATTAAGTGTGTTGTATTTCAACGCTTAATCCTCAGCAGAAAATGGATCAAAATTGGTCAAATTTACAATCAATGTTAAATTTTGGCGCAAAATATTAAATATCTTTTGTAACTAATCTACAATACTTTTTTTGAAAATACTTTAAAATTAATTTGATAACAAATATTTATATTGATTATGAAAATTTTTTCTATGTCAGGAAATGCCAATCGAATCAAGGCTTAGATTCAGATTTATGCCTAATAATAAGGCACAAGTTGACCCTTAATTGCGCACGACTTAGGAGTTTAAAAATATGTTAAAATTGATGAATCGACATATTTTGTTTCACTTACTCTCTCATGCTTGCCATGAGTAACGCTGGTTATACATGAATTCGCCCATTTCTCTGGTCCAATCGATTGACGCTTTACTCCCTCAAACCCAATGTGGACTCTGCGGTCATCGTGACGGATGTTTACCTTATGCCCAGTCGATTACTGAGGGGGAAAATGCCAATAAATGTGTGCCGGGCGGACAGCCTGTTGCCGATGCTTTGGCTGCATTATTAAATCGTCCTAAACTTCAAGCTGAAGAAAGTGTCTGGCCAGTTCAAGCCGATGGTCGTCCTCAGCGCATCAAAGCCGTAATTCGTGAAGATGAATGTATTGGCTGTACCAAATGCATTAGCGCCTGCCCGGTCGATGCAATTATTGGTTCCGGTAAACTGATGCACACCATTCTGACCGATCTATGTACGGGCTGTGAGTTATGTATTCCCCCCTGTCCGGTAGACTGCATCGATTTGGTTGAAGATCAACAACCCTTGCCGACTGAAGCACAGCGTCTTGCGGAACAGGATGATCTGCGTCAGCGTTACTATGCGCACATCCAGCGTGAAGAAAAACGGCGTACCGATCGTAAGGGACCTGTGGTCCGTGCAGAAATTGATACTGCCCTGTTTGCCCGTTTCTCTGCTTTAAATGAGCAACTTCCTGTGATTGAAGTCGCGAGCAAGCCAGAGAATGCACCTGTAGCTTTCGATTCCAAGACCACGATTGAACTGGCAAAACTACGTACCCAAATTAAAAAACTGGAAAAACAGCTTTCGGTTCGTGAAGATGCCCGAAAACGCACCCAACTGGAAGAACTGACACAGCAATTACAGGCTTTACAGGGATAGAACATGACCACAGCAAAGGCCAAGCCCGTTAAAAACATGACCAAAAAGCAGATTCAGAACTTTTTTGAACGCCTGCGTGAACAGCGGCCTAACCCAAAAACTGAGCTGAATTATTCCAATCCCTTTGAATTACTGGTCGCGGTCACGCTCTCTGCTCAAGCTACCGATGTCAGCGTCAACAAAGCCACAGACAAACTCTTTCCAGTCGCCAATACACCGGAAGCCATTTATGCGCTAGGTGTGGACGGCTTGAAGGAATATATCAAGACCATTGGTTTATATAACTCGAAAGCGGTCAACGTGATTAAAGCCTGCGAGATGCTGATTCAGAAGCACAACAGCATCGTACCGGACAATCGTGCAGACTTAGAAGCCCTGCCGGGTGTAGGTCGTAAAACGGCGAATGTGGTACTGAATACGGCCTTTGGTCAGCCGACCATGGCGGTTGATACCCATATTTTCCGGGTAGGTAACCGTACCGGACTAGCGGTTGGCAAAAATGTGTTGGAAGTTGAACACCGTCTGGTCAAAGTCATTCCCAAGGAATTTATCATTGATTCACATCACTGGCTGATTTTACACGGTCGTTATACGTGTATTGCGCGCAAACCGAAATGTCATGAATGTGTAGTATCCGATGTGTGTAACTGGCCGGATCGGTTTGAATTTGGTGCAGCCCGCCAAATTGCAGTGAAAAATATTGAGCTTGCTGAATAGAACGGCGTGATCAAGCTGGGATAAAAATAGGTGACCAATGTGTCACCTTTTTATCGACTATGAGAAGAGTGCTTTTCGTTCAAACCAAATTCTTAGCTGAGCTGAACTATTATGGATTATTTATCCTGATCTTGTTCAGCCTTTTCCTGCTGCTTGCGCTGTTCAAGTTCGGCTTTTAATTTTGGATGGAGCTGGCGCTCAGGTCGCTTTGCTGCATTTTCAGCACGTTCTTCCTGACGTACTTTGTTGAGCATTTTAAAACTGAAATAGAACAGACCTACCAATACTGCCAGAAAGACTACCATCAACACCAATACGCCAAATTTCATAGCAACAAGTACCCTGTTCAAATACGCAATAAAAAAGAGCCCTAATATGACTTAGGGCTCTCCGATTGTCAAAATCATCGTCAGCCGATTATTTTGCCTGATCCAGAATCGCGAAAAGATCAGTTTGAACTTCATCGATTGGACGTAAACCGTTTAGCTTGTCATAAGTTGGTGCATTTTCACCAGACGCTGCACGGCCTTGGTAGAAACCAACCAGTTGCTCGGTTTCAGTGTGGTAAGAACCTAGACGCTTGCGAATTGTTGCTTCCAGATCATCAGGACGCTGAACCAGATCTTCACCCGTTTCGTCATCCTTACCTTCCACTTTTGGCGGATTGTAAACGATGTGATACACACGGCCAGATGCCGGGTGCTGACGACGGCCAGAAAGACGTTGTACGATCTCTTCATCCGGTACATCAATTTCAATCACGTGATCAATAGTGATGCCTTCATTTTCCAAAGCTTCTGCTTGAGGAATGGTACGCGGGAAACCATCAAAAATGCAGCCGTTTACACAGTCAGGTTGCGCAATGCGCTCTTTCACCAGACCAATGATCAACTCATCAGAAACCAAACCGCCATTGTCCATGACACTTTTAGCTTGTAGACCTAATTCAGTTCCTTCACGAATTGCAGCACGGAGCATATCACCGGTTGAAATTTGTGGGATATTGTAGCGCTTACAGATCAACTGAGCTTGTGTACCTTTACCTGCTCCAGGTGGTCCGAGTAAGATAATGCGCATATATAAACATCCTCATTTAAACAATATGTATGACGCCACGACCACAATCACCCGATTGTGTCCCCCGACATCTCATTATAAGAAAGCCACAAACAAATGGATTAAACCCGCGACAAAACCGGTTACCCCACCCAATAAAATCAGAATCCATTCATCTTCCTGAAATGCAGGACGTAAAAGATTCTGAAACTCCTTCGGAGTCAACTCACGTATGCGGTCTCTAAACATTTGATAGATTTTCTGTGCACGGCTCGCATTAAATGCTGGGTCGCATACAGGTACCATCGTAATTTCAATCGAGCGATCGATCAAGTCCGTCTTGAGTTTTGCATACTCTTTTGGTCCTAAAGACAGCTGTAAAGAGGTCCGAACCAGGGGTGTTTCCATAATTTCATTAATATGACGTTTGATAATGCGGCGGGTTTTGTCTTTTCTGCCGCCATACATCATCTCGGTCATGATCGATTTTAACGTAATCAGGTCTTCTGTGACTACACTTGCGAAGACGTCAGAGACTTCATCCTGACGTTTCATAAATGCGCCTTGTATGTTATAGGTGCCGATACGAGGAATCACCGGCTTAATCCACGGAAACTTGCGATTTGTGGTACGGGCAAAGAATTGCGGGTACTTTACTGGGTGTGGATAGAGTGGGTTGAATACCATCCAGATCGCGATCCAGTTGGTCAAAAAGCCCCAGATCGCAGCCCAGAACGGTACAGTCCAGTGCCACGGCACTACAAACCAGACAATCATCTGGAAAATCCCAAAGAACATCCCGATGAGGGCACTGATATGCCAGATAAAATTGATCTCTTTTTGACCCACCTTCAGGAACATACGCACCATCAAGCGACGGTCGCCTTCCATCTGGCTCACTACCATTTCACGCATATCTACAAGTGACTCGACGTTCATGGTCAGCTCAGTCACTAATTCACGCAAAATTGCCGGCATTTGTTTTTGTGCTTGTGCATAAATTCTGCGCTTAATAGCAAAAGGTAGGTTTTCCCAGAGCACCGCATTGCGATCCATCATCACTTCATCAATCAGGTGTTCCAGTTCGAAACCGACCTGCTCGCCAATGATGCGTGCCATATCATCCGGATCCATCGCCTGTAAAAATTCGCGGATAGAGCCTAATTTTGATAGTGTGTTATCGGTAATAATGCCTGAAATACGTCCAGCTTTGCGTGGCACAATCCCTTGCCAGCCCACAGGTAAAGGCCCGAGATGGAAACCCCAAAAATTGATCGGATAAAAGACCATTTTCAGCGCCATCCAGACGTGAGCCCAGGTTACAAATGCAGTCACTGGAATAATGCTGAGCACGGCCCAAAAATCCGGGCGGTTTACAAAGGTTTGCCACAACTCGTTGACGTACTCAAGCATGCATAACTTCCATATTTAATTTTTTGTTCACAGAATACACATATTAATAAGGTCGAATATTTTGTCTATAAACCGATACTTAAAGTATAGGAAAATTGTAGCCGGGGTTCTGTTTCAGCCACAGCACGACCATTTCGGTCTTCGAGTTTCTCTCCGGCACCGATCCCGACACTAAAACTGCTGATCCGTTCTGAACTAAGCAAAACATAGGCCAAATCAACGCCAGCACCTAAACGGCCTTCATACTCGCCATCAACCCGTTTGCTGTCGATATGCCCGGCATAAACCCCGACATAATAACCATTTTTGTCTTTGCCGGTGAGATGTGCAGGATAACGAAAGCCTGCCTGGCCGCCAATCGTACGATCATCATCCAGAAAAACACCACCTTTCACATAAGCAATCCCATAAGGGTTCACCCATTCGGTATTTAAATGCAGTAATTTCTGGGTAAAACCAACACCCACATTAAAGGCTTTTGCCTGAGCAGGCTCTATTTTGGTTGCAGTATTATTAATCTGATCATGTGCATAAGCCCCGTTCGCCCACAATGCAAACGCTAACAAAGGGTAAACCTTGTTCATTCCTTCACCATCTTCCTTAATTATAGTTTTTGGTATAGTCCTATTTTTATTAGATTTTACTCTAGCAGAATTATCACAACTCTTATATACAGCACTTTACAATTTTAATGTCTGCAAAGTCAAAGCTTAAAGGAACTGATTGTAAGGGCAGTTTTTCATTATCAAATCAAGTGCAGTTGCGTTAGAATACTCCACTTTGATTCTTTTCTACCACTCTCAGGTCTTAAGTCGATCGCGTATGAAGCAGCACTTTCCTTTAAAAAACGCACAACAAGAAAAGCGCATCTATCGCAGTCGAGTCTTGATTTCCATGGGGATTGTCATTTTCTTTATGCTGCTGCTGGTCAGCCGCTATGCCTATTTGCAACTGTTTAACTTTGAAAGCTTTACTACAGCTTCTGATGAGAACCGGATTCGTCTACAACCTTTACCGCCAGCGCGTGGTTATATTTATGACCGTAACGGCGTGTTGCTGGCCGATAACTATCCAGTATTTACTGCCACTTTAAGTCGTGCTGACGTACAGGATATCGATCAAACGCTCGAACGCCTGAAACCGATTCTGGAATTGACCGAAGAAGATCTTGAACGCTTTCAAACCCGGATTAAAACAGCGCGTAAAACCGAACGGGTTTCAATCAAGCTCAACCTGAATGAAAATGATATTGCCCGTTTCAGTGAAGTGAAATATCAATTTCCGGGCGTGAATATTGAAACCCAGATGACCCGCTACTATCCGCATGGTGACCTGTTCGCACATGTGATTGGTTATGTCGGTCGGATTAATGACAAAGAACTGAAATCAATTGATAAGGATCTCTATGCTGGAACCAACCTGATCGGAAAAATCGGTGTGGAAAAATCCTATGAAGAACTTTTACATGGTGTGCCGGGAAATGAATCGGTAGAAGCAGATGCCTTTGGTAATGTGCTGCGTCATTTGGGCCGTAAAGATCCAGTGCGTGGTAATGACCTGTTCCTGTCACTGGATTACGGTTTACAGGTAGTCGCTTCGGAGCAACTGGCCGGGCGTCGTGGCGCGATTGTGGCGATGAATCCTAAAACCGGAGAAATTCTGGCGCTGGTCTCCAGCCCAAGTTTTAACCCGAATCTGTTTGTGACTGGGATTAGCACCAAAGATTATTCCTACTTACGTGATAACCTTGATCAGCCGCTATATAACCGGGCGGTTCAAGGAACTTATCCTCCAGGTTCGACCATTAAACCGATGTTTGGCCTGGGTGGCCTTCATTATGGCCTGGTCGATTGGGATACAGCAATTTCCGATCCCGGCTATTTCACACTTCCGGGCGATTCGCATAAATTCCGCGACTGGAAAAAGTCAGGACACGGCGTAGTCAACTTGCATAAATCGCAAGTGGTCTCCTGTGATACTTATTTCTATGTCATGTCCTACCGTATGGGTATTGAAAAAATGAATACCTGGATGCGTCAGTTTGGCTTTGGTGAAAAAACCGGCGTGGACTTACCAAGTGAAAGCTCAGGACTGTATCCAAACCCGGAATGGAAGATGCGTACCCGCAAGGCCAAATGGTCACGCGGTGAAACCATTTCCGTCAGTATTGGTCAGGGTGCTTTTACCTCTACGCCATTACAGCTGGCTATGGCCACAGCCATTACCGCCAACCATGGCAATAAAGTCATTCCCCATGTTCTGCGTGAAAGTCGCGGTGCCAAACCATTCAAGGTGCATAATGGCACGCATGGCAAGATCGATTTTAACGGTCAGGAAGAAGACTGGATCAAGATGCGTGATGCGATGGTAGACGTGATTCAATCCGGTACAGGCCGAGGCATTAAAAGCGGCTTACAATATTCTATTGCCGGAAAAACCGGTACGGCACAGGTGAAAAGTATTGCTCAGGGCAAGCGCTATAATGAATCCTTATTGACCGATCGTCAGCTGGATCATGGCCTGTTTGTCGGTTTTGCACCTGCTGAAAATCCTGAAATTGCGATTGCAGTTATTCTGGAAAATGGTCGCGGTGGTAGTGCCGCAACGGCTCTGGCCCGTCCAATTTTTGATTACTGGTTACTGCATAAAGATAAAAATCCGGTACGCCCACAAGGCCACCAATTAAGTGGCGGTCTGATGACGGCCGGAATCAAGCCAGCTGAATTGCCAAGTGGTGCAGGCATGTTAAGTCAAGATGCAGCATCTAGTGCCGTTCCAGCCAGTGACCAGCCCAACACGACTGCTCCGACTTCTGCAAATACGACTGCATCTCCCGCAGCAACACCTGCTCCGACACCGGTAGAGCGAGATTAAAGATGAAAAACCAGCTTCGAATTATTGGTGGTGACTGGAAACGCCGCCAACTGCCTTTTGCCAGCATTGAGGGTTTGCGCCCGACGCCTGACCGTGTTCGGGAAACACTGTTTAACTGGCTGATGTGGAATGTACAAAATGCACAGGTGTTGGATATTTGTGCCGGTTCTGGGGCATTAGCGTTTGAGGCATTATCGCGTGGTGCTGCATCAGTGGTGATGATTGAGCCGGATCGTACTCAGGCACAATTTCTGACCCAAAATCTTGAACTGTTAAAAGTCACCAAAGCACGTGCACAATTAAAAGTGGCTACGGCGCAGCAAGCCTTGCCCGCTCTTCAGACACAGTTTGATCTGGTTTTTCTAGATCCGCCATATAGCTTAGATTTATGGGAAGAACTAGCGCTAAAGGCAGATCCTCTGATCAAGGACAATGCCTATATTTATGTAGAAGCAGATCGTGATTTACAATTACTTAAATTACCGTCCTCATGGCGTTTAATTAAAAATACCAAAGCCGGTACAGTTCGTGCGGGGCTTTATCAAAAAAGTATTTCTTGATTTAAATTGTTTTGAAGAGCCATTAAAAAAGGATTCCTCAGTGGAATCCTTTTTGTCATTGTAGTCAGTCAAATTTAAAGACTGTGATTAACGATCACGGCGCCAGTCGCGGTTATCTCGGTCACGTTTCCAATCCCGATGATCTTTATGGTCCTTATTTTTCCAGTCATGATTTCTGTGGTCTCGATCATAATGTCCATTACGATCTCTGTTGCCACGATAATCATCATCCCAAGGATCAACCACACAACCGGTTAATGACACAGCCAATACAGAAAGTAATATCACTTTTTTCATCATGTCCATCACCTCTTACTGCACTCTGTCAGTATCAGGCGAGTTCATGGAGAGTGAACGGAGCCATTGTTGCACTCTTGTAGAGATTTATGCATGTTTTATGCATGGCCGTAAACCTCTTTTTTCTTAATTAGCATTCATGCTTTTATGAGAATTTGAACTTTCATTTGCATAAATCCAGCTAAATGGAAGCTTGGCTTTTGTTTAAATCTTGAGAATACTGCTGCCTTTGCTTATGACCTGATCTTTATGACTTGGCTGTTATTTATTCTTGGTGCAATGGTCGCAGGTTTTGTCCAGGGGCTGACCGGCTTTGCCTTTGCCCTGATCGCCATGTCTTTCTGGGTCTGGGTGCTGCCTCCGCAACTGGCCGCGCCCTTGCTGGTATTTGCCTCGATCTGGAGTCATGTGATTTCACTCAGTCAGGAAAAAAAGCAGCTAGTTTTATCCAGGCAGTTGGTGCTGCCTTATCTGATTGCTGGTCTGATTGGCGTGCCGCTGGGTACTTATCTGTTGCAGATCATTCAAGCAGATACCTTTAAGATGATCTTGGGATTTTTTCTGGTACTGTGGTGTCCGGTGATGCTATTCAATCCGCAATTCAAAACAATTCAGCATTCAGGAAAATTGACTGATAGCTGCATCGGTTTTATTGGCGGAATTTTAGGAGGACTGGGCGGTTTTTGCGGTGCCATTCCTTCGGCCTGGGTGATGTTAAAACAATTACCCAAAACCCAGCAGCGCTATATTTTACGGCACTTTAATTTTGCAATTCAGCTTTTCACGCTGGGTACTTATGTATGGCAAGGCCTGATCAATCAAAGCCATTTACCCTATATGGCCTTGCTGATTGTTTTTGTGAGTATTCCGGCAATTTTAGGCGCAAAACTATTTTATAAAATTTCGGAATTACTGTTCAAACGCATGATCTTAAGTTTACTCGTTAGTGCAGGCTGTTTTCTATTAGCGTCCCAATTCATTTAAACACAAGATCAAGCCGAGTCTGTCTTCCCCGCTAAAGCTTGAATCCGTTGAAATAACTGCTATGTTAAGGCCAATCTTTGTAAATATAGATCATCATTATGCAGATTCGTGATCAGATTGTTCTTGTTACTGGTGGTGCACGTGGTTTGGGTTTAGCCATTACTCAGGCTTTACTGGCTGAGGGCGCGCGCGTGGTCGTCAATTATCATAGCAGTCAGCAGCAAGCTGAACAGCTGGCCCAGCAGTATCCTGAACAGGTATTTATTTATCAGGCAGATGTCACTCAAACTGATCAGGTCCGCGCTTTATTTGCCGCAGCTAAAACCCATTTCGGGGAAGCGATTCATGCTGTAATCAATAACGCACTGATTCAATTTGAATTTAATGGTGATGCACGCCCTAAAGTAGAAACGCTGACTTGGGATATGTTGCAACGGCAATTTAGCGGTGCAGTACAGGCTGCCTTAAATACTACACAAGCCGCACTGGATGATATGAAACAGGCAGGGTTTGGCCGGATCGTGAATATTGGTACAAACCTGGTGCAAAATCCGGTGGTTCCTTATCATGACTATACCACCGCCAAAGCTGCATTATTGGCCTTTACCCGCACCACGGCGCAGGACTTGGGACAATATGGCATCAATGTGAATATGCTCTCTGGTGGCCTGTTACAAACCACGGATGCCAGTAAGGCCACACCTGACATTGTCTTTGACCTGATTGCTCAATCGACGCCTTTACGCCGCGTAATTACACCAGAAGAATTTGCTGCTGCAATCCTGATGTTTTTGTCACCTTATTCACGTGCCGTCACAGGACAAAACCTGATTGTAGATGGCGGGCTGGTCAAAGGTTAAATGTTTAGAGAATGGACTTGAATTTTCAAATTCTGTTGTTCTATTTTTTAACCATTTGGTAGATTAAAAAGGTTTTGTGACCGGGTTTTACTTCTACAATAGTGCGCTCCCATAAAGCCTTTAGTCTACTTTCCATGAAATTTATCACGACATTGCTCAGTACCTTGCTACTGGCAGGTTGTATGTCCAGCGATTTGAAAAAATCAGAACAATTACTGCAAAATTTCCATTGTGCCAAGGTAGATACCGCCCAAATGCCACATAGCAGTATGACCGACTATTATCAGCAGATGTTGTATAGCAGCAAATCCAAAGTCGAGTCTTATATCAAACAGTATCATCAAGGTGAAGAGCTGTTTGACCTGCCACTGCATGAAGTGGTGGAGCAACAATATGATCTTTATAAAGATGCCTGCCAAAATCTGGGTGGAATTTTACCCGCTTCTGAAAATGCATCTTAAGTCTGTCAATCTTCATGATGATTAGGCAATAAAAAAGCAGGAGAATTTTCCTGCTTTTTTTCAACTCAATTTTAATGCTGATAATAGCGCTGATCTACGCTGAAGCATTCAGGGAATTTTGGCTGAATCTCTGCATAAAATGCCATGATTTCTGCCATGTCTTTTTCATAATCCCCTGTCGGATAAACAATTTTACCTACACCAGTTTTCTTCTTCTCATAATCCATATAGGCCAATGCAATCGGCACACCTGCATTAATCGCGACATGATAAAAACCTGTCTTCCACTGTTCCTGTTTAGCACGAGTCGCTTCTGGCGTGACCAGCATCACCAGTTTAGGATGGGTCTTGAATAATTCCGTCATCACCTGAACCATACTCGGACTAGGCTCCCCCGGCTGTTTAGGACGGCGATCAATCCCGATACCGCCCATAGCACGCACAAAAGGTCCAAATGGCAATTTCATATAACTGTCTTTAATGGTTAAGCGAACATTCACACCTAATGCTTTTAAGGCCAGTCGCGCATACAGTGCATCCCAATTACTGGTATGAGGTGCAGCAATCATGACACATTGGTCTAAATCTAAGGGCCAATGGTTATCAATTTCCCAACCCATCAGATTCAGGCTTTGTTCTGCTAACTTCTCAAACACGTCACGCACCAATTCTATTAAAAATTGCGCGAATTTTAGCAACCTCGGCAAATATAGATAGTGCCATATGATCAATAAATAAACAGTTAATCTATATTTGTATAATTGGAATTTTTAAATGAATAGTTGATTATTTTTTCCACCTTGAACTTATCTCATACATCAATTTACGGATAGTTCAGATTGCTTCCCAATATAAATAGGAATTTCTTTCTAATTTAAAGGATTCATGCATTAAAAAGCTCTTGACCTCCTAATTTTGGGATATGGCAAAAACGAGGGTCTTTTTATACTGAATCCACATTATAAATTTCAGGAAGATTCTAATGAAAAAGACTTTACTTTGTATTGCTTTAGCGGGGTTACTTAGTGCCTGCGGCGGTTCGGATGATAATGCCAGTACACCTCCAGCAAACAATGTTGGCACCCAAACCGGCGTACTGACGGACGGAATCATTTCAGGGGTGACCTATATCACCAGTAGTGGTGCAACAGGAGTTACCAACGAAAAAGGAGAATTTAAATTTAATGATGATGAAAAAGTAAAATTCTTTATTGGGGGTGTACAACTCGGTGATGAAATTGAAGCAAAGGAGCGTATCACACCATTAGATTTAGTCGAAAGTGAAAATGCGCGTATCAACCTTATGGTTTTTTTACAATCCTTAGATGGAAAAGGTGATCATAGCGATGGCATTCAGATTAGTGATGACACTAAAACAGCCTTCACTGCTGTAAAGCTTAATTTTAACCAAAGTACCACCGACTTCGTAAATGAAGTTGTCACCAAAACAGCCATCACACCAGATCAGTTGATAACACCAGAAAAAGCTTCAGAAAACTTCCAAGCAACCTTCTACAAAGATATTGCCGGTACGTGGGAGATTAACCGTACCGATAACACTGCTGTGTTGATTCACATTCTGGAAGATGGACGCTATGCACTAGGTGAAGCAGAAGCAAAAGATGAGAGTGGTCAAGCAGGCATTGAAATGGGCCGCTTAAAATGGAATGCAACAACAACCGTGATTGAACCGGAAATCCTACATGACACCAATGGTGAATGGGGACTTTCACATCCTGCCGAGAATAAACCTTATTCTTTAAACTTTAATGGAACTCAATTAATTCTTACTGAACCCGGCGTTAGTACTGAATACCGTTTAAATCGAGTTAAGCAGTCTAATAGTCTCGTCGGCACGTGGCGACTCAATGAAACGCACCTATTTGCTTTCTTTGATAACAACTATTATTTCTTCCTAGACACTGAAGGTGGAGATGACTGTGGTTGGCCAGGAATTGAATATGGCAAATATACATTGTCAGCAAATACTCTCACCACAACCGAGGTATTATTCGATACCAACGAGTGTGGTGGATTACAAGATAGTTCAAATGGCGGTAAGACAATTGCAAACATCAATATATCTAACAACAATCTTATCTTACATCCGCAAGGTGAAGATCCTGTAACTTTACAACGTGTTAAATAACCCACATCAACCGGCTTGAATATGAAATTCAAGCCGGTTTAATCAATATGTTCAAATTGAATGGTACAGCCCATCAATAAATGCATCAGTTCGATTTGCGAACAACATTGGGTTTTTTCATAAATATTTTTAAAATACGTCCGTACCGAACTCAACGTAATGCCACACTGTTCTGCAATATCTTCTATTTTATAACCATTAATTAACAACTCGCATAAATCAAACTCTCGTTTGGAAAGCTGGTAACATTGTTGTAGGTAAGTTCTTGACAGGGAATAATACTGGTTTTTATCCGTCATAAATAATGCAATCTGATGTTGAGCAGACTGTAAATGTTGCATATTTCTTAATTTTTTAAATGGCACCACCGTCAGCATGAATTGCGAGCCTGCCCCATCACTCAACGCCAGGACTCCACCCACTTCAGTCTGAATGGTCGTATCTTCCAGTAAAGCGCTTTCCAAAAGCTGATCAATACGTATCTGCTGAGCATAATTGGTTTTTAGACGGTTATGTATATCGAGATCCAGACATGAACTTTGATCAAGCATCTTTTGCGCAACAGGATTGGAATAACTTAAACACAGGTCTTGATCGAGCAGTACAATTCCGGTTTTTAAACTATCCAATACAGTATACAAGCTTAAATTATCTTGCTGAATCAAGTTGATTTGCCGGTGAATTTGCAAAGCCCGGCGTAAATGGATACTGATACGTCTTAAAAAATCCAGCTCAGGCTGTTCAAAAGGCTGTACTTCAGGTGCACGATGAATACCCAGTACTGCCCAACGATAATTTCCCCGATCCAGCAATACTCCCGCCAGATAAGATACACCGCCAGGCTTTAAACACTTCTCATAGAACACATAGTGATCCGTACCCGGCTGTTCTGCATAGTGCTGACAGTTATGACTTAAAGCATCGCCCATCTCGATCGCATTCCATAAGGGCATATGCAGTTTCATATCAATCACTCTGATACGCTCCTCTTGATAAGCGGCCAGACTTTCATTCGGGATATTGTGCGTATAGACAAAGTCATAGCCTGGATTAAGCTGATCCAGACCGGTAAAAATTGCACTCTTACTTTTAGTATAGCTCACGATATCTTTGATCACGTCCAGCCACAAAGATGGTAATACAGCAGCATCATAAATTTTTGCAATCAGATTATTTTCTTGTTCTAATTTCATTATCCCCTCCGCATTATCATTATTTTCTAATCATAGCGTTCAGAATTGGTTAACGAAACAGCATAAAGTGACTTTAAACTTGGCTAAAAATTCTTAAATCCTGCTCACTTATCAATAACTCTGGCCTCATTCACCTAATGAATCAAACTTTAACAAGATTGCCCTATTTATCTGTACTGACTACTTTTAATGTAATTCATAACAAATAATTTAATAGGGTTAAAACAATGAAAAAATTAACGCTTACTGCTGCGATAGCAGTCGTTCTTGCAGGAGCTTTAACCGCCTGTTCAAAGCCCAATGATAATGAGCCGATGAGTAATAATGCTCAATCCAGCCCAGCCATGATGGAGCAAAATAACGCGGATACTAGTGTGAACCGTGCTGATAGCGCAGAAACTTCGCTAGATTGGGCAGGTGAATACGAAGGTGTTTTTCCTTGTGCTGACTGTGAAGGGATTAAGGTCGAGTTAGATCTCAATCCGGATAAAACCTATGACCTAAATGAGGAATATTTAGGTAAAGCTGGAAATAATGAGACGGAAACTAAAGGTAGTTTCAGTTTTGACCCTCAAGATCCTTCAATCATCACATTAGATAACAAAGCTGAAAACCGTAAATTCTTTGTTGGTGAAAATTTTGTTGAAGCACGCGAGATGAAATCAGGTAAAAAAATCGACAGTAATTTAAATTATAAATTAGTTAAAAAGTCCGCATCATAATTTTGTAAACGCATAAAAAAATCCCCGCTATTGCGGGGATTTTTTATGAAATGCTCGGATGATGAATTACATCATGCCGCCCATACCACCCATGCCACCCATATCAGGCATTGCAGGTTTGTCTTCTGGGATTTCAGTGATCATGCATTCAGTGGTCAGCATCAAGCCAGCAACAGAAGCGGCGTGCTCAAGTGCAGAACGCGTTACTTTAGCAGGGTCAAGAATACCCATTTCCAGCATATCGCCATATTCGCCAGTTGCAGCGTTATAACCGAAGTTACCTTCGCCATTCTTCACAGCGTTGATCACTACAGAAGGCTCATCACCTGCGTTAGATACGATTTGACGAAGCGGTGCTTCAATCGCACGACGAAGAATGTTGATACCTACGTTTTGGTCATCATTCGCGCCTGTTACGCCTTCAAGTGCAGATGCAGCACGTACTAGTGCAACACCACCACCCGCAACGACACCTTCTTCAACTGCAGCGCGAGTCGCATGAAGCGCGTCATCTACACGGTCTTTTTTCTCTTTCATTGCAACTTCAGTTGCAGCACCGATTTTGATGACAGCAACACCGCCAGCAAGTTTCGCTACACGCTCTTGAAGTTTTTCTTTGTCATATTCTGAAGTAGATTCTTCGATCTGTGCACGGATTTGCTGTACACGGTCAGCGATTTGGCCAGCATTACCAGCACCATCTACAATTACAGTATTTTCTTTAGATACAGTTACTTTATGTGCTGTACCCAAGTGATCAAGCGTCGTTTGATCCAGCTGCATGCCGATTTCTTCAGAAATCACAGTACCGCCAGTCAAGATCGCGATGTCTTGAAGCATAGCTTTACGACGATCACCAAAACCAGGTGCTTTTACCGCACATACTTTGATAATACCGCGCATGTTGTTGACAACAAGCGTCGCAAGCGCTTCGCCTTCAACATCTTCAGAAATGATTAAAAGCGGTTTGCCAGTTTTAGCAACAGCTTCAAGTACTGTAATCAATTCACGAATATTGCTGATTTTCTTATCAACAAGAAGAATGAATGGATTTTCAAGTTCAGCTGTTAAAGTATCTTGCTTGTTCGCGAAGTACGGAGAAATATAACCGCGGTCGAACTGCATGCCTTCAACTACGTCAAGCGAATCTTCGAAGCCTGAACCTTCTTCAACCGTGATCACGCCTTCTTTGCCCACTTTTTCCATTGCTTGCGCAATCAGCTGACCTACAGTCGTATCAGAGTTAGCAGAGATCGAACCTACTTGTTCAATCGCTTTAGAGTCTGATGCTGGTTTTGCAGTTGCCTTGATGTTTTCAACTACAGAACGTACCGCAATATCGATACCGCGTTTCAAGTCCATTGGGTTCATACCCGCTGTTACTGACTTGATGCCTTCATTCAAAATTGCTTGTGCCAATACAGTTGCAGTCGTTGTACCATCACCTGCGATGTCATTGGTTTTTGAAGAAACTTCACGAACCAGTTGAGCACCCATGTTCTCGAACTTGTCTTTCAGCGTAATTTCTTTGGCAACAGTGACACCATCTTTAGTGATGTGCGGTGCACCAAAAGAACGGTCGATAACAACGTTACGGCCCTTAGGACCCAAAGTAACCTTTACTGCATCTGCAAGGGTGTTTACACCAGCAATCATTTTTGAACGAGCTGAATCACCAAATTTTACGTCTTTAGCTGACATATTTGACTCCGAATATTGTTGTATCTTTACAAAATCTGATTTGGAATGAATAAAACTTTTTTAGCGCAGATTAAGCTTCTAATACCGCTAAAATGTCAGATTCTTTCATGATTAAAAGCTCTTCGCCGTTTACTTTTACAGTAGTGCCTGCATAAGTACCGAACAATACTTTGTCGCCAACTTTTACGTCTAACGCGCGTACGCCATTATCAGTGATTTGACCATTACCAACTGCAATGATTTCACCTTGAGCAGGTTTCTCAGCAGCCGAACCTGGAAGTAAAATGCCTCCAGCTGTTTTAGTTTCTTCTTCAACACGACGAATAACAACGCGGTCATGTAATGGACGAATGTTGCTCATAAATAACTCCATCAGACTAAGTCTTTTTTAGGTCACTGATGACGACTTAATTATTCCATGGGTCATCATCAAAAATTTTTGATGTCACTTTTATGGAGATGGAATAAAACGCTTCAAGGGCAAAAATGAAAAAAAATTGGTTTTTTTTAACGAATCATAGGTTTTCGTCTATTTATTCGGCAGATCAGCCTTCAACATAAAGGCTTGTGCCACTTCATCGAATAAATATTGAGAAATTTTTCCTGTGGCATCAATCAGATTAAAGCTGTTCGGTTCATCTTTATGTAGACGATTTGACGCAGAAGTCCCTGCATGTACATCATATACAGGATGATCCATCCCCAATCCGAACATCTGATTCAAATCATAAATCGCCGGTTGATGCAGATGCCCATGCAACACCGCAAACAGACCATGCTCTGCCCAGGCCTCTAAAGCAATTTTGGCCATCAATGGGCTGTCCTTGAAACCGCGCTTATTTTGAAAAGGCACATAAAAAGGCTGATGGCTGACAATGATTTTTAATTTGGAAGCAGGCGCCTGCGCCAGCGTCAGGTCAATACGCTGAATCTGCTCAAGGGATAAATGCCCTTTGGTATGATATCGACGTCGGATCGAATTCACCCCAATCAGATAAAAATTTTCAGTTTCAAATATTGGCTCCAATTCACCAAAAAAAATCTGGTAACGGGTAAATGGATTGAAAAGCCGATTCCACAAATGATAGAGCGGAATATCATGATTCCCCGGGATCACCATATAAGGCGTATTGAGCTGATCTAAAAATTTTTTGCAGGCAAAGAATTGACCCAAACGTGCGCGCTGAGTCAGGTCACCACTGATGACGACGGCTTCAAGTGGATGGGTCTGACAGAAATGCCGAATCGCTTCTAAACACTCCGGCTTCTCTGTTCCAAAATGCAGATCAGACAGATGCAGGATCATGTGGCACCATTACGTTTAGGCTATCTTTTAATACAGAAATATTGAGTGGCGGGGCCATTTCCACAATTTCCCCATCAATCGCTACCATCAGTTTCTTGGCTCGGGATTCGATTCGGACTTGATCGGCTGCAAAACTATAAACACCCGATGCCTGGTCAATCTTGCCACGAATCAGCTGATACACTAGCTTAAATAAAGTAAGCTTATCACTTTTAGAAACTACCACTCCCGCCACTTTACCTTTTTCAGCCGCTTCTGCAATGCGCATTTTCATATCTGCCAGTTGCAAGGGATTATTGCCAAAAAAGATCAGTGGTGTTTTTACCGGATATTTCTTTTGATCCACCCAGATTTTTAGTTTTAATTCTCTACGATCGCGAATTAAAACATCCAGTGCAGAGGTATAGGCATGTAGCGGTAGGCGACCAAAAATACGATTATAGTCTTCACGTTTTTTAATGAATAAAGGATATAGACCTAGACTGGCATTATTCAGATAAATTTCCTGATTGATACGAGCAACATTCATACGTTGTGGCTGTCCTGTCGCAATCACTTTTGCCGCTTCAAGCAAATCCAGCGGAATCCCCAATAATCTCGCCACATAGTTAAAAGTCCCTAAAGGCAAAATACCGACAGGAATTTGCGTATTCAACACATGTTTGGCGACTGTATTTAAAGTGCCATCTCCGCCTGCCGCAACGATGATTCCTGACTCGCTAGATGCCAAATGCTGTTCAAGCACCTCAACCATAATTTTATCAAATTGCTGTGAATCATTGATTTCATAAGCTTTAGTTTGATAACCCTGCGCTGAAAATATATCGATCAGCTGCTCATAAATGCCTTCTGGCCCCTGTATGCGAAAACCAGCTTTATGATTAAAAATCAGCGATAAGGGTTTAGATTGATTAGACATTTTTCGCGCAATTTCATTGAAGCCTATTGGCATTTTGTCCAATTCATAGACAATTAACAGTGGCTTTATGTAAAATTCAAATGGCAACCATTTATTTAATCAATAATGAATATTAGAGATCTTATAAAACTAAGATAATGATTTTAATATCAATTTTTAAAATAAATACCACTCATCACTTATATAAATAACCTTAATAATTCAAATGTTTAGTTTTATCTTGTTGTTTTACTTATATTTATAAATAAAATAGCATTATATTCCAAAAGAAATCTAGCACTTCTTTGGTCTTATTTTTTTTATCATTTTATGCTTTAATACAGCCACTTTTTTTCATACTTCATCTGGGCGATATTTTTTATTGCTCGGATTGTACTTTGTACATCTAATTTGTACACATTTGAGATAGGCCTCACCATGACCCAAGTGAACGCACCAGAATTCGTTCGTCACCCTAAGCTTATTGCTTGGGTGGAAGAGATTGCTAAATTAACAAAACCAGCAAAAATTGAATGGTGTGACGGTAGCGCAGAAGAATATCAACGTTATATCGACTTGATGATCGCTAACGGCACAATGCAAGCGCTGAATCAAGAAACTCATCCTGGTTCTTATCTTGCAAATTCTGATCCGTCTGACGTAGCACGTGTTGAAGATCGTACTTACATCTGTTCTGAAAACAAAGACGATGCTGGCGCGACCAACAACTGGGAAGCACCTGCTGTCATGCGCGAAAAATTGAACGGTTTATTTGACGGTTCAATGGCAGGTCGTACACTTTATGTGGTTCCATTCTCAATGGGTCCATTGGGTTCTCATATCGCTCATATCGGTATCGAGTTAACTGACTCTCCTTACGTTGCAGTAAGCATGTCTAAAATGGCTCGCATGGGTAAAGCTGTTTATGACGTTCTTGGTACTGACGGTGAATACGTTCCTTGCGTACACACTGTAGGTGCTCCGCTTGCGAACGGCGAAAAAGATGTTGCATGGCCTTGCAACAAAGAAAAATACATCGTGCATTACCCAGAAACTCGTGAGATCTGGTCTTATGGTTCTGGTTATGGCGGTAACGCATTGTTGGGTAAAAAATGCCTGGCATTACGTATTGCATCATTTATGGGTCGTCAACAAGGCTGGTTAGCTGAACACATGCTGATCCTTGGCGTGACCAATCCACAAGGCGAAAAACACTACATCGCAGCTGCATTCCCATCTGCATGTGGTAAAACAAACTTCGCTATGTTGATTCCACCAGCTGGCTATGAAGGCTGGAAGATTGAAACTGTAGGTGACGATATTGCCTGGATCAAACCAGGTGAAGACGGTCGCTTATATGCAATCAACCCTGAAGCTGGCTTCTTCGGTGTAGCGCCTGGTACCAATACCAAAACCAACCCGAACTGTATGGCAACCATGCACAAAGACGTGATTTATACCAACGTTGCTGTGACTGACAACGGTGAAGTTTGGTGGGAAGGTCTGACTAAAGAAGCGCCTGCCAACCTGACTAACTGGAAAGGTCAACCACACACTGGTGAAGAAAAAGCAGCGCATCCAAATGCTCGCTTCACTGTTGCAGCTGGTCAATGCCCTTCTATTGATGCTGACTGGGAAAATCCAGCAGGTGTTCCAATTTCCGCGTTCATCTTCGGTGGTCGCCGTGCAGACACTGTGCCTCTAATTTCAGAAGCATTTGACTGGGTTGACGGTGTTTACAAAGCTGCAACGATGGGCTCTGAAACAACTGCTGCTGCTGTTGGTCAACAAGGTGTTGTTCGTCGTGACCCGTTCGCGATGCTTCCATTCGCGGGCTACAACATGGCAGATTACTTCACGCACTGGTTAGAAATGGGTGAGCAAGTGGGTGCGAAAGCTGCTGCTGCTGGCAACAAACTTCCAGGTATCTACAACGTGAACTGGTTCCGTCGTGATGCTGAAGGCAACTTCGTATGGCCTGGTTTCGGTCAAAACATGCGTGTTCTTGAGTGGATCATTGACCGTTGTGAAGGTCGTGCTGATGCTGTTGAAACACCAATCGGCCTAGTTCCTACTTACGAACAGCTGAACTGGACTGGTTCTGACTTCACTAAAGAACAGTTTGACCTAGTAACTTCTCAAGACAAAGATCAATGGATCAAAGAGCTTGAAAGCCATACTGAATTGTTCGATAAGTTAGGTGAGCGTTTACCGGAAGCGTTAAAAACTCGTCAAGCAGAACTTATTGCTGCGGTTAAATCTGCTTAATTGCTGATTTAATTAAAAAAGGTCGCGTAAGCGGCCTTTTTTATTGGCTGTTTAAACAATTGATCACAATTGACCAGAGCAGCAGTTTAAGCAAAATATGGCATACTTAAGCCAAGACTTCAGGAACTATAAATATGAAAAGAACAACAGTAATTTTGGCTATGGCTGCGAGCAGTTTCGTACTGAGTGCATGTCAGACCACACCCCATCAATTCAATGGACAAAGTGGCTATGAAATTCTGGAACGTTCAGGCAATACAGCAACCTTGAGCTACACCCTCTCAGGACGACCAAGCCAGGATGAAAATCGCTTGCAAGCCGCTTGCAGACACGTATTAGGAAATTCCAAAACTTACAACATCCAGATTTTAAGCACCAATGAAATTTCCAATCCAACTGCGGAACAGGAAAACTATGGCCGCCAACTGGGTAATAGCCGCACGCAAATCAGCTTGAGCAATACGCCTGATTTACATAATAGCGAGAACCCGGGTGCACGCGAAGCCTTAGAAGCCCGCCCAACGACCATGCGCGTTATTCGTTATACTTGTTCTTAACATCTAATACTTAGTTACTTAATCAGAGTAAGACAATCAAAAAGGGCTAACTGCCCTTTTTGATTTTTCAACTTTAACGTGTTTTATAGAAACTGACATTACGAAATTCTGGTGATTCATCCAGATCTGGCCATGTTGTCGCACTACGTTCATCCAGTTTTTTATATTGAGGATGACTAAAGTTTTTTACCCGACTGTCTGCAACCCACACCTCAGGTGCAAATTTTAAAAACTCATCCAGGAAGAAACGGTTACATTGATCATAGAGCACATCTGCGGCTAATAGAATATCCACCTGCTCTGCCTTATATAGGTCATCCAGATATTCAAGCTCAACATCATTCAGCTCCGCATTGGCGTGACAGGCATCCAGACTGACTTGATCAATGTCACAGCAAATCACACGTTTTGCACCTGCCATTTTTGCTGCAATGGCAACTACGCCCGATCCAGCCCCAAAATCCAAAACAACTTTATCTTTGACATGATGCGGCTCCGCCAATAGCCACTGCGCCATCGCCAAGCCTGAGGCCCAACAAAAGATCCAGTACGGTGTATCGTTCCAGATGCGACGGATGACTTCATCATCGAGTTTGTCAGTTGGGAATACTGGCGGAATCAGCCACAGGGAAATGGGTGTATCCGGCAATTGCTGTGCATGCAGCTCACAATATGGAATCACATCATGCAAGGCTTTTAGTAGATGTTCTGGGGCTTGAGGGAGTCGGAAGGTGCAGCTCATTAGATTTCTTTTAATTAGTATTAATGTCTTTGAAGAATCTCCCCTAGCCCCTCTTTAAAAAAGAGGGGGAAACTCCATCCAAAAATAGTGATCAGAGTTCCCTCCTTTGAAAAAGGAGGGTTAGGGAGGATTTGATTAACCTAAAGCTTTTTCAGCAGCTTCAACCGTTTGACGGATTAAAGTGGTAATCGTCATTGGACCTACACCACCCGGAACTGGTGTGTAAGCAGAAGCAATTTCTTCAATGCCTACAAGTTGGATATCACCTACACCACCGCCATCACGTGGATGGAAACCAGCATCAACAACCACAGCACCTGGTTTGATCCAGTCTTTTTGAATTAATTCTGCTTTACCTACCGCACCGACAATGATGTCCGCTTGCTTAACAAAGCTTGCAAGATCTTGAGTACGTGAATGGCAAATGGTTACGGTTGCATTCGCTTCTAGCAGCATCGCAGCCATTGGTTTACCCAAAATTGCAGAACGACCTACAACTACCGCATGTTTACCAGCGATTTCAATGTTGTTCTCTTTCAGGATAGTCATAATACCCGCAGGCGTCGCTGAACCATAGGCTGCCTCACCCATTGCCATACGACCATAGCCCAGGCAAGTGACACCATCTACGTCTTTTTCAAGCGAGATTGCATCGAAACAGGCACGCTCATCAATTTGCGCAGGAACCGGGTGCTGAAGCAGAATACCGTGCACATCAGGATTTGCATTTAATTTTTCAATTTCAGCCAATAATTCTTCAGTTGTGGTTTCTTTAGGAAGTTCCACTTTGAGTGAATCCATACCAACACGGCGGCAGGCATTGCCTTTCATGCGAACATAAGTTGCAGATGCACCATCGTCACCTACCAAAATCGTCGCAAGAATTGGAGTACGACCTGATTTTGCTTTCAGCGCTTCTACGCGAGTAAACAAGTCAGCTTCAATTTGCTTCGCCAATGCACGACCGTCTAGAACTAATGCCACGGCACTTCTCCCAAGTGTTGATATGAATCAATTTTGCACATTCTACATGAATAATTTAAATATTTTCCGCCAGATGATGTTTTTATGCGCATACAGATGAATACACTATTGTTTTTTTTTCTGAGCTTGCTAATATACGCATCAACAAGACGCGGCGGGGTGGCAGAGTGGTCATGCAGCGGACTGCAACTCCGTGGACGCCGGTTCGATTCCGACCTCCGCCTCCATCTTGTTAAAGCCCGAGTGGTGAAATCGGTAGACACAGGGGATTTAAAATCCCCCGCCCACAAAGCGTGCCAGTTCGAGTCTGGCCTCGGGCACCATTCTTCTACTATAGAAAGATGGTGCAAATAAAGAACCCAGCGAAAGCTGGTTTTTTTATGCCTGTAATTTAATAAATCAAAAAAATAAGTAAATTAAATTTCCATTTAAAGCATGATCATTAATTAAGCTACCCTGCTCTACGTTCTCAATATCATCCAGCAGAACGTAAATATCCTTGCAAATCCTGTTCCAGTTTCTGCTGAAAATGAATCGGCTCAATAATTTTCACATAGGGCAACCAGTAACGCACCAAAGGCAACAACTGCATTTCGTGACGAATCTGGCAACTGATCACTAACTCTCCAGTCTCGGCTTCCTGCTCGATCTGCTGTTCTGGAAATAAACGGCGCTCTTTAAAAAAGACCGTGACTTCAGGTTGTACCCTGATTAAGACTTGCTGCTTTTGCTGCCCAAACCAGATGCTGTCTTCATCTGCCAGCATTTTCAGTATTTCAGGATCATGCGCAAAGCTCTCCGCCTTAGAAACCAGCTTGAGCTGTTGCACCTGACTTAAGCGATAGGTGCGCAACTTGTCCTGATCTACGCCCACCAGATACCAGATACCATGATGGTGAATCAAGCGATAAGGCTTAATGATTCGCAATTGATCTGAATATTGCAACTCAACCTGCTGACGTTTATAGATTGCGCTTGCAAGCAACTTGAAATGTTCGGCAAACTGTTTGGCATCTTCAAAATAATAGCCTTTTGCCGAAAATACCTGATTTGCCCGCTCATCCAGCAGTTCACGCATAAAAGACATATCCAACGCCGGATACAACTCACTGATCCCCGAAAGCTGGGCAAAAGTCTGGATATCCTGCAATTTAAACCGCCCTAAATAAGAGGGTTCCAGATAATATCGTTTCTGTTCATCTTGAAGTAAGGGTAAGTAAGAGCCTAGACGATCAAAATCACGCTCAATGGTGCGGGTGCTGACCTGAAATTCTGCAGCTAGCTCTGCAGCCCGGAGTTGATATCCGACGTTTAATTTGGTCAAAATTCTGGCTAAACGCTCTGCAAGACGCTCATGTGTTGAAGCTGGGCGCTTCATAAATCCCCACTTAATACATTCTCATGTACTTATTTATCGCTAGATGTTGAATGATTATACTGAATGCCGATCAATGAATAATATTAGGACAAAGTCTAAGATATTTTTTTGCATCAGATCTTGACCCTTTATTCACCCTAAAAATACAAGATCTTATTTGGATTTTCTGGATGCTTTCTTGCTTGAATGACGATTTTGTATTGTTAATCTTTCTATATAACGCTCCAGATGCAGCATCGCCCGATACATTTTATGTAACTCTACCCAGCTGATGGTTCCGCGAATAATCATTTTATGAATACGTCGTAATGCTCTTAAACTATGTTTTGAACTATATGCTGTTGAAATAATTTTCATCTTATTTTCCCTCTCACATTCATGTGAATGTTTAACCATTTGGTCGGAATTATCTATACATGCAATTTACGTGTCATAATTGACAGGTTGTGTCGAACAGTTAACATTTTTTAATTTTTATTCAAGATTTTATATATTTATTTGTAATAATATTTTACTTAAAATTTAAAAAAGCCAGTAAAATTACTGGCTTTTTTTGAATCACTTATCTCGTATTAAATAATTTCAACTACAACTTTACCCACATGCTCTCCAGTATCCATTGTGGCATGGGCATCCTGAATCTGATCGAACTTAAACGTTTTATAGATCATCGGGAGACATTCGCCTTTTGCCCACAATGGTGCAATCTGCTCTTTCAGGCCTTGTGCAATTTCCGCTTTTTCAGCCGTGCTGCGTGCACGCATGGTCGAACCGGTAATGGTCAGACGTTTCATCATGATTTGACCCAGTTTGACTTCTTTGGCCTTGGCACCACCCAAGAAAGCGATATAGACCAGACGTCCATCACGGCGCAACAAATTCAAATTACGATCTAAATATGGTGCACCGACCATATCTAAAATGACATCGACACCACCATTGTCCGTGGCTTCATTAATAACTTGCTCAAAGTCCTGAGTTTTATAATTAATAGCCGTGGTTAAATCAGAAATAGCCACAACTTTTTCATCTGAACCGACAGTTGCAAAGGTTTTGATGCCAAGTGATTTACACAACATTAAAGCAGTCGTACCAATCCCGCTCGTTCCACCATGTACCAGTACAGTTTCCCCTGCTTTAGCCTTACCCATCTGGAACACGTTCGCCCATACAGTAAAGAAAGTTTCAGGAATGGCCGCTGCCTGTACAAAACTTACGCCTTCAGGAATATTCAAGGTCTGGCTTTCAGGTATGACGCAATATTCAGCATAACCGCCACCATTGGTCAAACCACAGACTTGATCACCAACTTTAAACTGACTTACATCACTACCAATCGCAACCACCTCACCTGCCACTTCCAGGCCAGGAACTGGCGTTACCCCTTTCGGCATCGGATATAAGCCTTGACGCTGCAGGATATCTGGACGGTTAATACCAAAGGCATGAACTTTTACCAGAACTTCGTCTGCCTTGGCTTCTGGTATAGCGACCGTTTCAAAGCTAAGTTTATCGACACCACCTGGTTCTGTAATAATGACTTGCTGCATGGTTTGTTGCGACATGATTTCTTTCCCTAATCTATGCATTTCATATATCTTGGACTTATTTGAACATAGTTAGCATGAGGAATGAAGCTACATCGGACTTATGTATAATCGGGGGACTATTCAGGAAATTGATAATAGGCCGACCATGACCCAAGTGATCGAATATAATGAAAACAATTACAGTGATTTTGAGTGGTTTGAAGGTTTTGCTGTGATTCGCTTTTATGCAGACTGGTGCAAGCCTTGTGTTCAGAATTTTCCGGTCTTTGCCGAACTGGCGACATACTATACTGAGGTAAATCCTGAGATTAAATTTGGCAAGATCAATGTGGATCAGTCTCCGATTTTAACCTTGCGCTATAATGCCTATGGTTTGCCTTCTACGCTTATTTTTAGAAATGGAGAAATTATTAAAAGGATTGCAGGCGTGAAAAGTTTAACCGAAATGAAAGCAATTCTGGCCTTAGTCCTCAATGATTCTTATGAATAATTACCCATGTGAAGCCAAATCTAACAAAAATATTTCTTTTAGCTCACTATCTAAATACGGAGCCTTTAATTAACTACGCCCTTTATATTCCTTTACCATTCGATCACTCACATCTTCCGGATAACACAGGGGCGCATATCCGCCTGCACGATTATAAGCACTACGTTTACCACAGCGACTACCATTACTTGCAGTATTGTAAGGACACGGACAATTTCCCGGATAATTCTCAATCGACTGCTGGATTATTTTTTGCTTGATTGCTTCAACGCTTTGGCTGCTCTGTTTGGCTTCAGCTCCAAAAGCCACACACAAGCCAGCCAGCAATATTAATTTTTTCATATATTCCCCAAATCTAGGGAGTATTGTATTAATTGACTAGTAAATTGAAAGATCACATTTTGACTAATCGAATGATTTTCATGCAATCAAAATTTAGGCAATAAAAAACCCGCTTTTCAGCGAGTTTCTTCAAATCAGTCCAGTCTTAAAGACGAACCAATTCCACAATCTTCTCAGCAAGTTCTTCAACTGTATCTACGGTTAAAGTCGTGTCTGTACCTTCAGCAGCATCGGTAATCACAACCACACCAGTTTCACGAACCAGTGCAACCTGCTCCGCATTCAAACCTGCTTTAGCAATAGCAACGATCCCTTGCTGAATCAGCAAGCTTTCTAGCGCCTGAGCATTTTCCAAAGCTTTACCAGATACAGTCACCGCAGCAGGTTTTTGACCCAAACGTGCCGCACGTGCTTCTGCAGTGACAGGCTCATCGTGTGCAGACCATTCAACTGATTCTTCCACCATACCAGCACCAATCGTCACGTTATTCAAACGATCGATGAAGATAAACGAACCGGTGAAACGGCTGTCTTGATAACGGTCAAAGACCACTGGTGCATCAAATTCAACAGTCACATTGGCGATTGCATTTAGCTCAAGTTTATCCACCTGAACTTTTTCCAATGTGTTAACGTTGGTACGGTAATGAATTGCCGTTACTTTTGCCGGAACGGTTTGCGTACCAATCTTGATGTTGTACAGCTTACCCAGTACAAGTGGTTGATCTGCCATCCACACAACAGTCGCTTGAACTGAACGGGAAATATTTGGAACAGCTTGATCCGCACGAATTAACACGTTACCACGTGAAATATCAATTTCATCGTTAAGCGTTAAAGTCACTGCCTGACCTGCAACTGCATGCTCAAGATTGCCATCAAAAGTGACAATTTCTTTGACAGTCGATGATTTACCAGAAGGTAATGCTGTTACGGTATCGCCAACATTGATATCGCCAAGTGCGATCGTACCGCAGAAACCACGGAAGTCAAGGTTTGGACGGTTCACGTATTGCACAGGGAAACGGAAATCCTGCTTCGCTGAACTACGGTTAATTTCCACCGATTCAAGTGTACCCATCAGCGTTTCACCAGTGTACCATGGCGTATTGGCTGACTTGTTCACCACGTTATCGCCATTCAATGCAGAAATAGGCGTAAAGATGATATTGCTTGGTTTACGATCGCCCAATTGTGCAACGAATGCCGCATATTCAGCCTGGATTTCATTGAAACGTGTTTCAGAGAATTCCACCAAGTCCATCTTGTTGATCGCAACAATGATGTTCTTGATCCCGAGCAAACTCGCAATAAAGGTATGACGACGTGTCTGGGTTTGCACGCCATAACGTGCATCAATCAAAATGATTGCAAGGTCACACGTCGATGCACCTGTCGCCATGTTACGAGTGTACTGTTCGTGTCCCGGCGTGTCCGCGATGATGAACTTACGTTTTTCTGTCGAGAAATAACGATAGGCCACATCAATGGTAATGCCTTGCTCACGCTCTGCTTGTAAACCATCGACCAGAAGTGCCAAGTCAGGTGCATCACCTGTCGTACCGACTTTTTTCGAGTCACGGGTCACGGCCTGTAATTGATCTTCATAAATCAATTTTGAATCGTACAGCAGACGACCGATTAACGTCGATTTACCATCGTCCACGTTACCACAAGTCAGGAAACGCAACAGGTCTTTATTTTCATGTTGTTTCAGATAGCTCAAGATATCTTGGCTGATTAAATCAGATTGATGAGACATCGCTCAAAGCTCCACATATTCTTTAGAAATCGGTTAAATCTAAATCCACCTAAGTCCTCCTTTGATAAAGGAGGACTTTCCTCCATTTTATTTTGGGAGTCCCCCGCTTTCATAAGGAGGGGGTTAGGGGGAGATTTATAGATATTAGAAGTAGCCTTCCTGCTTCTTCTTCTCCATCGAGCCTGCTTCATCATGGTCAATCATACGACCTTGACGCTCAGAGCTGGTTGCCAGCAACATTTCCTGAATAATTTCCGGCAAGGTATTGGCGGTAGATTCCACAGCACCTGTTAATGGATAACAACCCAAAGTACGGAAACGTACCGATTTCATTTGTGGAACTTCACCTTCTTTTAAAGGCATACGTTCATCATCAACCATAATAAGTGTGCCACTACGTTCAACCACAGGACGTTCTGCAGCCAAATAAAGTGGTACTAATGGAATACTTTCCAAATAGATGTATTGCCAGATATCCAGCTCAGTCCAGTTAGATAATGGGAATACACGAATACTTTCGCCCTTGTTCACTTTACCGTTGTAAAGATTCCAAAGTTCTGGACGCTGGTTTTTCGGATCCCAACGATGTTTCGAATCACGGAATGAATAAACACGTTCCTTGGCACGTGATTTTTCTTCATCACGGCGCGCGCCACCAAAAGCAGCATCAAAACCGTATTTATCCAGGGCCTGTTTTAAGCCCTGAGTTTTCATGATGTCGGTATATTTAGAACTACCGTGGTCGAACGGGTTAATACCTGCCTCAACCCCTTCTTTATTCTGATGCACGATCAAATCGAAACCATGGGTTTTCGCCATATTGTCCCGGAAAGTGATCATGTCTTTAAACTTCCAGCCTGTATCGACATGTAATAATGGAAATGGAAGTTTTGCTGGGTAGAACGCTTTTAGCGCAAGATGCAGCATGACCGCTGAATCTTTACCAATCGAATACAGCATGACCGGATTTTCAAACTCGGCAGCAACTTCGCGGATGATATGAATACTCTCAGCTTCAAGCTGTTTGAGATGAGTAAGTCTTTCCTCATTTAACGACATGGACAACACCAGCTTAGAAAAACGTGTACTTATGACACTTTTGAAAATTTATATTCATTATAGTGATTTACTTATCCTATCCATTGCTTGTTTTATGATATTGATATATCAAAAGCTCATATAAAAATTCATCAATAATGAATATCAGTTTTTATGAATCAATAATTTGCCCAATTCAAGCGAGGATATTGTGTGGTATAGCTATATATTACCCTGTCGCTAAGCCAATAAAATCCTAGGAAAATAATCTAAAGTAGTGGTTCTCAAATAGTTAAAAAATTACTAGAGTAAGACTCAATTCTCCCTATTGATATACTTCGTTTATGCCCTATAGCGCTTTTGATCTTGCCACTGTAAAAACCCGTCTGGAACAGGCCCAGCTTGCTAGTTATATTTATCAGCACCAGCAAAATATTTTGGTCTTGCAAGAACCTTTCAGTGATGATGGCAAGCCTTTAAATATCTATCTGCAACACGAGCTGACCGCGGATCAAATCGGATTACAGTTTGGTCTACGTTTGCAAGAAGGTCATTGGGAATTTCTAATCGGCGTTACTTATAGCAACCAGAACGCAGCTTACGAAATCGGTGCTGGCAACCTCAAAGGTGATCAAAAAGCCTTTAACTTATTATATGCCTTTTATAATTATCCTAAAGCGTTCTATCTGGTGGCATTACCTTTGACAACCAACAGTCAGATTTTGGAGCAAACCTTGCAACAGCAGCTCTTCAAGCAGCCTAATCTCGACTTCCTGAATACTGCAGTCAAGGTCAATCCTATGGGCGAACAGGTCAAATGGATGCAACACTATATTCTGCAACAGACTTTAGATATGAAAGTCCGGATTCAGACTGCCCTGCTTTAGACTTGAATAGAAAAATTTAGAGATACTCAGGTCGATGTATCTCTATATCTTTCTCAGGCAAGCATACACAGAATGCCATGCTATTCAGAATTCCTATTGCCGCTATGACATCACTTGCTCAAACATCCATTTAACTTATAGTTTATTATTAATTTTAATAGTTTAATAATTATTAAATAATCAATATATTCAATCCTTGTTTATAAGGTTTTTTGTTATTTTTTTACATACAAAATCAACAATTACTGTTATCGTTATATCAATAAAAACTTTCAGATACTTTTCCTAAAAACATAATTATAGAGATAAAAAAATGTGGGAACTGTTTACGCATCCATCCAATATCGTATTTAGTATTAGCCTGAGCCTAATGCTGATGTTTGCAGCACTAGAATGTATTCTATTGCTGCTTGGCGGCGGCTCTCAGCATATCTTTGAACAGTTTTTACCTGAAGATCCCCTGCAACCAGAAATAAGCCCGGATCAGTCTCCGGGTGTTTTCAGCAAAGTATTTGACTGGTTATATCTGGGGCGTCTGCCTTTATTTATCTGGCTAATCATTTTTCTGACCAGTTATGGGTTAAGCGGTTTATTGATTCAGGGCATATTTGAGCGCCTGACCAGCCAGCTGTTTAATGTTTGGCTGATTTCTCCGGCCTGCCTGTTTCTGTGTATGCCTGTGGTGCGCTTTCTTGCCATGGCCGCCAGTAAGCTCCTGCCCCAAGATGAAACTTCCGCGATTTACAGTGATGAACTCATCGGACGTACCGCGACCATTATTCTGGGAGATGCCAAAGTGAATTCTCCCGCACAAGCCAAAGTCCGGGATCAACATGGCCAGACTCATTATGTTCTGGTTGAACCAGAAAACAATCAAATTCTAAATCAAGGTCAGAATGTAGTTCTAACCCACAAAACCAAGAACGGCTTTCAAGCCATTGCACTTTAATTTTATTTAGCTAGCACTCAATTGAGACTTTATAACAATGTTAACATTTGATTTATATAATATTTTAATTATTGCGGGAATTATTTTTGTAGCACTGGTGACCTTCGGTCTCATCATTGCACGTTTATACCGTCGTTCAAGCAAGGAAATTTCCTTTGTACGTACCGGTTGGGGTGGAGAAAAAGTGATTTTAGGTGGAGGCGCAATCGTGCTCCCTGTCTTGCATGAAATCATTCCAGTAAATATGAATACCCTACGTCTTGAAGTCCGCCGTGCTGATGATCAGGCACTGATTACCCGTGACCGTATGCGAGTCGATGTCATGGCCGAATTCTATGTCCGAGTCAAACCTACCGCAGATTCAATTGCCACCGCAGCACAAACCCTTGGTCAAAAAACCATGTCACCGAATGAACTAAAAAATCTGGTGGAAGGTAAGTTCGTTGATTCACTGCGCGCAGTGGCTGCAGAAATGGCCATGGAAGAACTGCATGAAAAACGCGTCGAATTCGTACAAAAAGTACAGCAAGTCGTTTCGGAAGATTTACATAAAAATGGTCTGGAGCTTGAAACGGTTTCCCTAACCGGACTGGATCAGACCGGATTTAAATACTTCAACCCGCAAAATGCATTTGATGCTGAAGGTCTGACCAAGCTCACTGAAACCATTGAAGATCGTCGCCGCAAGCGTAACCACATTGAACAGGATACCGATCTGGCGATCAAAACCAAAAATCTGGAAGCTGAACAGGCGCGCCTGCAAATTATTCGTGAAGAAGAATATGCCAAGCTGCAACAAGAACGTGAAATTGCCATTCGCCGTGCTGAACAGCTGGCTGAAATTGCCGCTCAGGAAGCCGGCAAAAAACGTGAAGCAGAAGAAGCACAAATTGCCGCTGAACGAGAAGTCGAACTCAAGCGTATTTTGGCAGCCCGTGATGTCGAAAATGAAAATATTCAAAAGGCTCAGCTGATTCAAAAAGCACAGGTCGAGCAAAAGAAAACCATTGAACTCGCTGAACAGGACCGCGCCATTGCCATTGCGGAAAAATCACGTGCTGAATCTGAAGCTAAAGCCCAAGCCGATCAGGCGCGTGCACAAGCGGTAAAAGCGGAAGAAGAAGTCATCACCGTACGTCAAATCCAGCAAGCAGAGCGTCAAAAGGCAGTTGAGCTGGTCGCAGCCAAAGAACATGCTGAAAAAGATGCAATTGCCATTACAGTTGCCGCTGAAGCTGGCAAACAAGCGGCAGCAGATGATGCAGAAGCAGTGCGGATTGCGGCTGAGGCGGAAGCAGAAAAAGTCCGCCTTAAAGCCAAGGGCGAAGCGGATGCGAAAATTCTACTGGCTCAGGCAATGGAGAAACAGTATCAGGTGGATGCTGAAGGTACACGTGCGGTCAATGAAGCCAATAACGTCCTGTCACCTGAACAGGTCGAAATGCAGATTCGTCTGGCCATGCTGAAATACTTGCCTGAAATTATCAGAGAAAGTGTCAAGCCAATGGAGAATATTGATGATATCAAGATTCTCCAGGTGAATGGCCTACATGGCGGTCATGCCGGTGCCTGTCAGGCAGATGCCCATCATGAGAATAGTAATGTTGCTCTTTCAGATCAGGTGGTGAATAGCGCCCTGCGTTATCGTAGCCAGGCACCGCTCATTGACAGCCTGATGAGTGAGCTCGGTATTCAGGGTGGAGATATTAATGGGATGACCCAAAGCCTTAAAGCTAAAACTTAAAAATAGACTGAGATATAAAAAAGCTCCCATCTGGGAGCTTTTTTATTAAAGGTCTAATGTGAATATCAAACTAAACCTTTATCTTTTAATACTTGCAGCATGGTTGAACCAAGTTCGGCTGGACTACGTGTATACGCCATACCCGCACGCTCAAAGGCAGCAAACTTTTCTTCTGCTGTGCCCTTACCACCTGAAATAATCGCACCTGCGTGACCCATACGTTTGCCTTTAGGTGCAGTCACACCCGCAATATAACCAACAACTGGCTTAGTCACATTCGATTGAATATATTCCGCAGCTTCTTCTTCCGCAGTACCGCCAATCTCACCAATCATAATGATAGCTTCAGTTTGTGGATCTTCCTGGAACAGTTTCAAGCAGTCAATCTGGTTCATGCCTGGAATTGGGTCTCCACCAATCCCGATACAGGTCGACTGACCCAGACCCAGCTTCGTGGTTTGTGCTACGGCTTCATAAGTCAATGTGCCTGAGCGCGAAATGATCCCGATTTTACCTGGTTGATGGATATGACCCGGCATAATCCCGATCTTACATTCACCCGGCGTAATAATACCCGGACAGTTTGGTCCAATCAGACGTGTGCCATTACCATTGGTTTCCAGATAACGTTTGGCTTTAAGCATGTCGATGGTCGGTACACCTTCAGTAATTACCACAATTAACTCAATGCCAGAATCAACCGCTTCAACAATAGAGTCCAGTACAAAGGGTGCCGGAACATAAATCACTGAAGCATCTGCACCTGTTTCTTTCACTGCTTCACGCATGGTATTAAATACAGGCAATTCTAAATGGGTTTGACCACCTTTACCCGGGGTTACACCACCCACGACTTTAGTGCCGTAGGCTAAAGCCTGTTCAGAATGGAATGTACCGTTTTTGCCTGTAAAGCCCTGTACCAATACTTTAGTGTCTTTATTAACTAATACGCTCATGTTAGATACTCCTTAAGCTTTTACAGCAGCAACGATTTTTTCTGCAGCATCAGCAAGACCATGTGCAGAAATCAATTTTAAACCTGATTCATCCAGTAATTTTGCGCCCAGTTCCGCATTATTGCCTTCGAGGCGAACAACTACGGGAACGGTCACATTTACTTCCTGAACCGCTGCAATAATTGCTTCAGCAATCATGTCACAACGTACAATTCCACCAAAAATATTGATTAATACACCTTGAACAGAATTATCTGCCAAGATAATTTTAAAGGCTTCAATCACGCGCTCTTTGGTTGCACCACCACCAACATCCAGGAAGTTGGCTGGTTGACCGCCATAAAGCTTGATAATATCCATGGTTGCCATGGCAAGACCGGCACCATTGACCATACAACCAATGTTACCCTCTAAAGCCACATAGTTCAGATCAAACTCAGACGCTTTTAACTCACGTTCATTTTCCTGAGACTTATCACGCAGTGCAGCGACTTCAGGCAAACGGTACAGCGCATTTGAATCAATTCCGATTTTGGCATCAACACACAGAATGTCGCCATTTTCACGCACAGACAACGGATTGATTTCGAAAAGTGCAAAATCATTATCTACAAATGCCTGATAAGCAGCCTTCATGACTTTAACAAACTGATTAATTTGTCCATCTTTGAGTTTAAGTGCAAAAGCAACTTCGCGTGCCTGAAATGGCATTAAACCGACTAAAGGATCAACCTCAACTTTAATAATTTTTTCAGGGGTTTCTTCGGCCACTTTCTCAATTTCAACACCGCCTTCAGTCGATGCCATAAAAGTGATGCGGCGAGTCGAGCGATCCACCACAGCGCCCAAGTACAGCTCGCGCTCAACCGGATAAACATCCTCAGAGACTAAAATGCTATTGACCGGCTGACCATTGGCATCAGTCTGGTAAGTCACCAAGCGTGAACCAATAATCTGGTTGGCATATTCAGCAGCCTCGGCAGCCGATTTTACCACTTTTACCCCACCAGCCTTACCCCGGCCACCCGCATGCACCTGTGCTTTCAATACTGCGAACTTTCCACCCAGCTGCTCGAAAGCATGCACCGTTTCATCGGCATTGGTGGCTAGTATTCCTTCCTGTACAGGCATACCATATTTTTTTAATAGCGCTTTTGCTTGATACTCATGTAAATTCATTGAATAACCTTTTATTACTTCTTTGCCTTGTTATAACCCACTAGCACCCAGACGTCCGTCAAAGCAGTACCAGCATTTCTTAAAATCGTTATCTTTATTTTTAGATGATTGTTCCAATAAAAACAACCATGAAATGTAAAAAGAGCGACCTAAGTCGCTCTTTTTTCGAATTACTTACGCTTACGTTGGATCGCGTGAATCGCACGACCATCAACCGCAAGTGCAGCTTCATGTACCACTTCAGAGAAAGTTGGGTGACCAAAAGTCATCAATTGTAGATCTTCTACTGAAGATACGAACTCAAGTGCGATCATACCTTGGTGAACGATATCAGACGCAGCAGGTCCAATCACGTGCATACCGAGTAAACGATCCGTTTTTGCATCAGCAACAAACTTCACGAAACCGGCACCTTCACCCGCAGCTAAAGCACGACCGTTCACAGCAAAACCGAATTGACCCGTTTTAACTTCGTGACCTTTTTCAGTCGCTTGCTGTTCTGTTAAACCTACCCACGCCGCTTCCGGATGTGTGTAAATTACAGAAATAATGGTGTCATAGTTCACTTGTGCAGCATGACCGTGAATACGCTCAACCGCCATTACGCCTTCTTCCATTGCTTTATGCGCAAGCATTGGACCACGTACCAAGTCACCAATTGCGTATACGCCTTCAACTGAAGTTGCACACCAATCGTTGACTTCAACCAAACCGCGTTCAGTCAATTTAATGCCTGAATCATCAGCCAATAAACCTTCAGCATATGCGCGACGACCGACACAAACGATCAATTTATCGAAAGTTTCAGTTTTGTCTTCACCAGCTTGGTTATATTTAACCGTTACTTCACGACCATTGATTTCAGTACCTGCAACTTTTGCACCGATACGGATATCCATACCTTGCTTAGTCAACAGTTTTTGGAAGTCTTTTGCCAATGCTTTATCAGCCATTGGTAAGAATGCATCCATTGCTTCAAATACAACAACTTCAGCACCCAAACGACGCCATACAGAACCAAGCTCAAGACCGATCACGCCCGCACCAATTACACCTAAACGCTTAGGTACTTCTGGGAATTCAAGCGCGCCAGTAGAATCAACAATTAAGTCTTGATCTACAGGAGCCACTGGAATATTTACTGGTACAGAACCCGTCGCAAGAATCACATATTTAGGCTCTAAAACTTGAGTTTCACCTTCGTGAGAAACAAATTCTACTTTTTTACCTGCAAGCAGTTTACCCGTACCTTTTAACCACTCGATGCCATTACCTTTAAGTAACTGATCGATACCGCCAGTCAATTGATCTACAACTTTGTCTTTACGAGCCAGCATTTTAGAAAGATCGAATTTAACTTCACCAGTCGTAATACCATGGTCATCTAGATGTTGAACTGTATCTTCATAACGATGTGAAGAATCAAGTAAAGCTTTAGACGGGATACAACCGACGTTTAAGCAAGTACCACCTAAAGATGGTTTACCTTTATGAATACGTTTTTCGATACACGCAACTTTAAAACCAAGTTGAGCTGCACGAATTGCTGCTTCGTAGCCGCCCGGGCCACCACCAATTACGACTAAATCGAATTGAGACATGTTTATCTCCAACTAATCCCCCTTATTAATCCCCCTTTTCCAAAGGGGGATCTTCCCCTCTTTTTAAAGAGGGGTTAGGGGAGATTTTTAATGAATAAATTACAGATCAAGGATCAGACGCGCTGGCTCTTCTAACAATTCTTTGATTGTTACAAGGAAACCGACTGCTTCTTTACCATCGATTAAACGGTGGTCATAAGACAGTGCAAGGTACATCATTGGCAAGATTTCTACTTGACCATTCACCGCCATCGGACGTTCCTGGATTTTATGCATACCCAGAATCGCAGTTTGTGGTGTATTTAGAATTGGTGTAGAAAGCAATGAACCGAAAGTACCACCATTAGTAATAGTGAATGTACCGCCAGTCATATCTTCGATACCCAGTTTACCGTCACGTGCCTTGCCAGCATATGCACGGATGCCGTTTTCAACTTCAGCATAGTTCATGCGGTCTGTATCACGAAGTACAGGAACCACTAGACCACGCTCAGATGAAACTGCAACACCAATGTCGTAGTAACCGTGATACACGATGTCATCGCCATCAATTGAAGCATTTACCGCTGGATAGCGTTTAAGTGCTTCAGTTGCTGCTTTAACGAAGAATGACATGAAGCCAAGACGCGCACCATGACGCTTCTCGAATGCATCTTTGTATTGAGCACGCATTTCCATGATTGGTTTCATGTTCACTTCGTTGAACGTGGTCAACATTGCAGTTTCTTGAGTCGCTGCAAGTAAACGTTCAGCAACACGCTTACGAAGGCGAGTCATAGGAACACGTTTTTCGATACGCTCGCCCACTGCAACGCTTAATGGTTGCGCTGCAGGTGCTGCCGGTTTCGCTTGATGATTTGCCACATCTTCTTTCGTGATGCGACCGCCACGGCCTGTACCTGCAACGTCAGCAGCTGCAACACCAGATTCAGTCAATGCTTTACGCACTGCTGGAGCCTGATCCTGTACTTGTTGACGTTCAACGATCGGTGCATTACCCGCTTCAGTTTGCGCAGCAGCTTGTTCAACTTTCTCTTCAGACTGAACTGCTTGAGTTTGTGTAGCGCCAGAAACAGCACCTTCTTCAAACTGTGCAATGACTTCAGCTGAAAGAACAGTATCGCCTTCACCTTTAATAATAGATGCAAGTGTACCGTCTGCAGGAGCAACAACTTCTAAAACAACTTTATCAGTCTCAATATCGCAGATCACTTCATCACGTGACACTGCTTCACCTGGTTGTTTGTGCCAAGTTGCGATCGTACCGTCCGCAACTGACTCTGGGAATACCGGTGCTTTAATTTCGGTTGCCATTACTTAGAATCTCCTGGATTATTCAGCGTCGATCGCAAGCGCGTCGTTGATGAGCTGAGCTTGTTGTTTTGCATGCAAATATGGTGAACCACATGCCGGTGCAGCAGAAGCTTCACGGCCTGCATAGCTAATACGTACTTGTTTACCCGCTTTCATCACGTCGTCATATAGACGCGGTGCGATGAACAACCAAGCGCCTTGGTTCTTCGGTTCTTCTTGCGCCCAAACAAGTTCTTTAACGTTTGGATATTGCGCAAGCACTTCTGCCAGGCGTTTTTCTGGGTATGGATATAATTGTTCAATACGTACAATTGCAGTGTTGTTCAATTCTTTTTCACGACGTTTTTCAACTAGGTCGTAATACACCTTACCACCACACAGAACCAGACGGGTTACATCTGACTTGTTGATGTTGTCTACTTCATCAATCACGGTTTGGAATGTACCGTTTGCAAGCTCTTCAAGGCTAGATACAGCAAGCTTGTGACGAAGTAAAGATTTCGGCGAAGTAACAATCAATGGCTTACGGATTGGACGAATCGCTTGACGACGTAATGCGTGGAAAATCTGCGCAGGCGTGGTCGGTGTGATGACTTGCATGTTGTCTTCAGCACATAGCTGCAAGAAACGTTCCAAACGTGCAGATGAATGCTCTGGACCTTGACCTTCAAAACCGTGTGGAAGAAGCATGGTTAAGCCACATACACGCTCCCATTTGGTTTCACCAGATGAGATGAACTGGTCAATTACAACCTGTGCACAGTTTGCAAAGTCACCGAATTGCGCTTCCCAGATGATCAAACTCTTAGGAAGAGTCGTCGCATAACCATATTCAAATGCCAATACAGCCATTTCTGACAACAAAGAGTCATAGATTGCAGTACGCGGCTGGTTTTCTTTCAGGTTACACAGTGGAAGATAAGTTGAACCATCTACCTGATTATGCAGTTTTGCATGACGGTGTGAGAAAGTACCACGACCTACATCTTCACCTGTTAAACGAAGCAAGTAACCATCATCTAGTACAGTTGCATACGCTAGAGTTTCAGCAGCACCCCAGTTCAGTGGCATTTCGCCCGTTTGCATTTTCAGACGATCATCGATCACTTTAGCAACTTGACGCTGCATCACGAAGCCTTCAGGAAGCTCACGCATTTTCTTGCCAAGCTCTTTCAGACGTTCGATTGGGAAAGTTGTATCCCACTCGTCTGTGTACTCATGACCTAAGTAAGGCGTCCAGTCCACAAACATTTTTTTGTTTGGTTCAAGTACCAGTGCATTGGCAACGTGATTACCCGCTTCCAGGTCTGCACGGTAATTTTCAACCATTTGATCTGCACTTGCGCGATCAAGAACACCCTGTTGTACCAGCTGATCAGCATAAAGCGTACGCGTAGTCGCTTTCTTGTTAATCACTTGATACATCATTGGTTGAGTTGCAGCTGGCTCATCCGCTTCGTTATGACCACGACGACGGTAGCAGAACATGTCAATCACAACATCTTTACGGAACGTATGACGGAAGTCATGTGCCAGTTGTGAAATGAACACCACAGCTTCAGGATCATCACCATTGACATGGAAGATCGGTGCCTGAATCATTTTTGCGATGTCAGTACAGTATTCTGTAGAACGCGCGTCACGTGGATCAGACGTCGTGAAACCAACCTGGTTGTTAATCACAATGTGCACTGTACCACCCACGGTATAACCGCGAGTTTGTGACATCTGGAAAGTTTCCTGGTTGACGCCCTGACCTGCAAATGCAGCATCACCATGTACGATTAGTGGCAATACGTCATCGCCGCCAATGTCTTTACGACGTACTTGACGTGCACGTACTGAACCTTCAACCACAGGGCCAACGATTTCAAGGTGTGACGGGTTAAACGCCAATGCCAAGTGAACTTCGCCACCTGGAGTCATCACGTTTGAAGAGAAGCCTTGGTGATACTTAACGTCACCAGAACCTTTCTTGTGAATAGATTTACCTTCGAACTCACCAAACAGGTCAGCCGGGTTCTTACCCATGATGTTAACAAGAAGGTTTAAACGGCCGCGGTGAGGCATACCGATCACAACTTCTTTACAGCCTACAGAACCTGCACGCTGAATAATTTCGTTGACCATCGGGATGAATGCTTCACCACCTTCAACGCCGAAACGTTTGGCACCAACGAATTTATTACCAAGATATTTTTCTAGGCCTTCAGCCGCAGTTAAACGCTCAAGGACATGTTTCTTTTGATCAGCATTGAAGCCATATTGACCGCGTGCACTTTCTAGACGTTGTTGAATCCAACGTTTTTCTTTGGTGTCCACGATGTGCATGTATTCAGCACCGATTGAACCACAGTAAGTGGCTTCCATTGACTGAACCATTTCAACCAAAGTCGCTTCTTCTTTACCGATCGCCAGGTTACCAGTATTGAATACTGTGTCTAAGTCAGACTGAGTCAAACCATGCGCAGCAAGATCTAGATCAGGCACAACTTCACGCTTCGCCAAACCTAATGGATCCAGTTTTGCTTTCTGGTGGCCACGGTTACGGTACGCAGCAATCAGCTGTAGCACGCCAATTTGACGACGTTCATGCTCTGAGCTGACTGTCGACTGAACAATAGGCTGAATACGGCTTGAATTGCGACCTAAAAGTAGGAATTGCTCACGTACATTACTGTGTGGTTGATCACCTTTTGGGAATTTATCGAAGTACGCTCTCCAGTCAGCACCCACTGAGTCTGGAGCAGTCAGATACTGCTCATAAAGTTCTTCAATATACGCTGCACTATCAGCGGAAAGTTCAGTGTCAAGACGCAGAGCGTCAGCAACTTCTTGCATTTGTGGACCCATTTCCTATTGCAAAAACATTTTCAGGATGCTTTTTAAGCAAAACCCAGGATTATTAGCATCAAATTGGTAATATGATACTAGTCCCCCATAAGGCATAAGCCATGAGGCGTTATCACCACACCAAGAAAATCTTGATATGTTTAATGAACAATAACGCCCCTCAGCGGCATCATCACTCATTGAATACCCGATCGAAACCGGGCAATTTTTTGCAAATCGACTTAGAAAAAAGCAAGAATTAACAAAGATTTTTTCTAAAGCGACTCGGGTCTACCTTTTATATACCAGTCCCTGATTATGCAGTGTTTAAAAAATGTACCTGGCGTGGCATTTTTTAAACATAGTCATGGGCTAAATGCTAACATGTTCTCAACTTTTCAATTGATTTTTTTGACACATACCTTCCATAAATTGGCTAAATACAGTTCAGATATTTTACTCTAATATATGGTGCTTTATCTCAAAAATAGATTCAATGTAGACTTAAGTCCTAAGCATTTCCGATAAATAAAAAGAGAGCAAACCTTTCAATCCACTCCCTCCTTAAATTTCCGTTATATAATAACATCGTTCTTGCTATTTTTCAGGTCAGTTTTACATCTAAAAATCATAAATACCCAAAATAATCACATGTTCTTCTTATATGGCGCTCAAAGCCATTACCCTTTTCCTGACTGTTTCACTCAACTTTATACATTTTAAGTATAGTATCTTTGTTTTTATCTTATGATTTTTTAATTTTTCCAATAATTTGCATAAAAAAAGCACACCTGAAGGTGTGCTTTTTTCTAAACTGCGAAGAGCAGCCTATTAGCCTGCCATATCTAAAAGCATATTACGGATGTGACCGATTGCTTTAGTTGGGTTCAAGCCTTTAGGACATACAGATACACAGTTCATGATGCCTTTACAACGGAACAATGAGAACGGGTCGTCTAGACGAGCCAAACGCTCTTGTGTTCCCGTATCACGCGAGTCAATGATGAAGCGGTAAGCGTTCAACAATGCTGAAGGACCCAAGAACTTGTCCGGGTTCCACCAGAATGACGGGCATGAAGTTGAACAGCATGCACATAGAATACATTCATACAGACCATCAAGATGCTCACGCTCTTCAGGAGACTGTAAACGTTCCTTAGGAGGCGCAGGTTGGTTGTTGATCAAGAATGGATGGATCTTGTTGTACTGATCATAGAACTGGTTCATGTCAACCACCAAGTCTTTCACTACAGGAAGACCAGGCAATGGACGAACAGTAATTTCATTTGGTAAATCGTTCAGGTTCCAAAGACACGCCAAACCGTTTTTACCATTGATATTCACGCCATCAGAACCACAAATACCTTCACGGCACGAACGACGGAACGTTAAAGTCTCGTCCTGTACTTTCAACGCAAGAAGTGCGTCAAGCAACATACGGTGCTTGTCAGTCAGCTCAAGTTTGAAAGTTTGCATGTACGGTGCTTTATCCTTGTCAGGATCGTAGCGGTAGATATGAAATGTACGAGTACCTCTACTCATCTGAATTCTCCTGATTAGAATGTACGTGGTTTAGGTGGAATCGCGTCAACCGACAATGGACGGTAACGAACTGGCTTGTACTCTAGACGGTTGTCCGCAGAGAACCATAAAGTGTGCTTCATCCACTCATCATCACGACGACCATATGGGTATTCAGCATGGTCTGGAGACTCTTCAAAGTCTACAACCGTATGTGCACCACGGCATTCTTTACGAGCAGCAGCTGAAATAAGCGTTGCTTTCGCAACTTCATACAAGTTTTCAACTTCAAGTGCTTCAATACGTGCAGTGTTGAATACTTTAGATTTGTCTTTCAAGTGAATGTTGCGTACGCGCGGTTCAATTGCAAGAATCTGTTTCACACCTTCGTCTAGAAGCGCAGATGTACGGAATACACCAGCGTGGTCTTGAACGATGTCACGGATTGCATCAGCAACGTCTTGAGCATTCTCACCTGTAGTCGATTCGTCAAGTTTACGAATACGTTCAACAGTTTCTTGAAGCACAGTTGTTGGAAGTGGCTCATATTCGCCATCGTGCTGTTTAGTCACATATTCAATGATATGTTGACCAGCAGCCTTACCAAATACAACCAAGTCAAGCAATGAGTTCGTACCTAGACGGTTCGCACCGTGTACAGATACACATGAACATTCACCGATTGCATAGAAGCCTTTTACTGGCTTAGCAAAGTCACGACCTTCGGCATTTGTAGAGTAAACGTCGGTGTCTTTATTGTAGTTAGCAACAAGCGCTTCAGTTTCACGAGACTCAGGAACAACCACTTGACCATGAATATTCGTTGGAATACCACCCATTTGGTAATGAATTGTTGGTACTACAGGAATTGGCTCTTTAGTGATGTCAACGTTCGCGAATTTCTTACCAATCTCGAATACAGATGGAAGACGTTTCATGATCGTGTCAGCACCCAAGTGCGTCATATCAAGCAGGATGTAATCGCCTTTAGGACCACAACCACGACCTTCTTTGATCTCTTGGTCCATAGAACGTGATACGAAGTCACGTGGCGCCAAGTCTTTCAAAGTTGGTGCATAACGTTCCATGAACGGTTCGCCGTCTTTGTTACGAAGGATTGCACCTTCACCACGACAACCTTCAGTCAACAATACGCCTGCGCCCGCAACACCCGTTGGGTGGAATTGCCAGAATTCCATATCTTGTAATGGAATACCTGCACGAGCAGCCATACCAAGACCGTCACCAGTGTTGATATAAGCATTTGTAGATGCACGGTACACACGACCAGCACCACCAGTAGCGAACAAAGTCGCTTTTGCTTGGAATACTGCAATTTTACCAGTTTCCTGATCAATTGCTGTAACACCAAGAACGTCGCCTTTTTCGTTACGGATCAGGTCAAGCGCAATCCATTCAACGAAGAATTGAGTGCCCATTTTCACGTTGCTTTGATAAAGCGTGTGAAGAAGTGCGTGACCGGTACGATCGGCAGCAGCGCATGCACGTGGCACAGCTTTTTCACCGTAGTTTGCTGAGTGACCACCGAATGGACGCTGGTAAATTGTACCGTCAGCATTACGGTCAAATGGCATACCTAGATGTTCAAGTTCATAAACCACTTGAGGCGCTTCACGAGTCATGAACTCGATTGCGTCTTGGTCACCTAACCAGTCCGAACCTTTTACAGTGTCGTAGAAGTGGTAGTGCCAGTTATCTTCTTGCATGTTACCAAGAGATGCACCAATACCACCCTGCGCTGCAACAGTGTGCGAACGAGTTGGGAATACTTTAGTAAGAACCGCAACTTTCAAACCAGCTTGAGCAAGTTGGTAAGACGCACGCATACCTGAACCACCACCACCAACGATGACAGCATCGAAAGTTTCATGCGGAATATTTGTGTAATCTTCTTTAGGGTTTATAGCGCCCATGATTGTTTCCTATCAATTCGCCCAAAAAATCTGGATCGCCCAGATTGCATATGCAAGTACAGCAATGATCACTGCTGAAGTCAGTACAAGGCGTAAACCTGAAGCTGAAGGACCCATTTGACGAGTAGTCACATAATCCGTGAATACCTGCCACATGCCGATCCATGCGTGTGCAACAAGAGATAAGACCGCCAACAAAGACATGATCTTCATTGGAACTGTCATCATAAAGCCGTACCACTGTTCAAAGTTGAAACCACCATTCAGTAGAATCCAACCCAGTACAACAACGGTATAAACAGCTAGAACTACAGCACTGACACGTTGGAGAAACCAATCGCGAGAACCTGAACCTGTTAAACCAGTAGCGCTTTTCATTAGAGTACGATCCATACAAATGCTGCAACAATACCGATTGCAGACAAGATTAATGCGATAGTAGATGCAACACGGCCACTTTCTAGTTCTTCAGCAACGCCAATGTCAGCAAGTAAATGCTTAACACCCGCAATAAAGTGAAAAATCAAGCCGGCGACAAATACCCATACAATGAAACGAACAATGAAACCGTTAAAGATTTCTTGAACTTGCGCAAAACCTTCAGGCGAAGACAATGACTTGTCTAAAATCCATAGAAGGACCGGTACGAGTAAGAATACGATAACACCTGAAAGACGGTGTAGAATTGATGCAATAGCCACGGGTGATTTTAAGTTTACTTCTAAAACTTGACCCATGGACAAATTGACAGGTCTGTTGCTTTTCACAGCGGGCATCCTGTAAGTAAAAACTCCATCCGGAGTTTGTTGGAATTAATTCGAAGGAAAGCTGGCATTCTTAGGCAAATACATGCCTAAAATCAAAACGACACTGAATTATAAAACGTGAACTATTAAAATACAAACGGCTGAATTTGGCTTTTTGGATAAAAAACTATTAAATAAGAATCATTAACAACAATAAGTCGGGCTTAATATATTATTCCGCCCTTTCAATTCCTATCTATATGATTGTTTTTAAATAATTAAGATGATCAATTCACTCGGTTTTAAGCCTGCAGGACCATGTTTGAGTTTTAGACTAAAGACGCACAGTTCCATCACAAATATTATTTAAATCTCTTTTTAATTCAGATTTAAATCAAGCGCCTATATTTAACAGACCACTTGCCCCAATTCAGCAGCAGCGCAGTGATTCAGATAACCTGATGTTAAATAGCGACTTAGTGCATCAGATGATGGGTTTTTCAATCAATTTGAAGCATTTAGATTCAAAAAATCATTCATTTATTTTTATACTGCCTCCCTTTGCTGCAAAGTTGGCCATTTATTAAGCTACTTTTTAATCAATTGAACCGGATTCAAAATTCAATTAATTGCTTTTATTTATAATTCTACCTCTGAAATTCAACTTGGTAAAAACGATGTAAGTTATGAGATTTATATAGTTTTAAGCATGCTCACCTTAATCTTTCACCATTTTCACCCGCATTTCTTGCTAGGAAAAAACGCTTACAAATGCCCCAAGCAGTCTATTTTTTTCTGCACCTCTGCATCAATTTGACTTATTATAGAGGTTTGATGCTGTGATTTTACTGAACTTTTTATACTGAGCGAATATGACTAAACCGCTGTGCGGCCGTCATTTTTTCATCCATAAGTATAATTGACAAAATTTCAGTACTCACTAATCTTATAGCAAATTTTTGATCCGTCCGTTTTGTGCATTAAAAGATTGATAGACAAAGCGGATATACATTCACCAGGACAGGAGATCTATTGAATGTCTGAAGCAACTGGCAAGAAAGCCGTTTTACAGCTTGATGGCAAAGAAATTGAACTACCAATTTACAGCGGCACATTGGGCCCAGATGTAATCGACGTTAAAGATGTGTTGGCTGCAGGTCACTTTACTTTTGATCCTGGTTTTATGGCGACAGCTGCGTGCGAGTCTAAAATCACGTTCATCGATGGCAACAAAGGTGTACTTTTACACCGTGGCTACCCAATCGATCAATTGGCGACTAAAGCTGATTACTTGGAAACTTGCTATTTATTGTTAAATGGCGAACTTCCAACTGCTGAGCAAAAAGAAGAATTTGACGCTAAAGTACGTAACCATACAATGGTTCACGATCAAGTTAGCCGTTTCTACAATGGTTTCCGTCGTGATGCGCATCCTATGGCGATCATGGTCGGTGTGGTTGGTGCGTTGTCTGCGTTCTATCACAACAACCTTGACATCGAAGATGTGAACCACCGTGAAATCACTGCAATTCGTTTAATCGCGAAGATTCCTACGCTGGCGGCTTGGAGCTACAAGTACACCATCGGTCAACCATTCGTTTACCCACGTAACGACCTTGGTTATGCAGAAAACTTCCTGCACATGATGTTTGCTACTCCTGCAGACCGTGATTATAAAGTTGATCCAATTCTTGCAAAAGCAATGGACCGTATCTTCACGCTTCATGCTGACCACGAACAAAATGCGTCTACGTCTACAGTACGTTTAGCTGGTTCTACCGGTGCGAATCCGTATGCATGTATCGCTGCTGGTATCTCTGCACTTTGGGGCCCTGCTCACGGCGGCGCGAACGAAGCTGTTCTTAAGATGCTTGACGAAATCGGCACTGTAGAAAACGTTGCTGGCTTCATGGAAAAAGTAAAAACTAAAGAAGTTAAACTAATGGGCTTCGGTCACCGAGTTTACAAAAACTTCGATCCACGTGCGAAAGTAATGAAAGAAACTTGTGACGAAGTTCTTGGTGCACTTGGCATCAATGATCCACAGCTTGCATTGGCTATGGAACTTGAACGTATCGCGCTTTCTGACGAATACTTCATCAAGCGTAACCTTTACCCGAACGTAGACTTCTACTCAGGTATCATCCTTAAAGCGATTGGTATCCCGACTGAAATGTTTACTGTAATCTTCGCGCTTGCACGTACTGTTGGCTGGATCAGCCACTGGTTAGAAATGCACAGCGGTCCTTACAAGATCGGTCGTCCTCGTCAGCTTTACACTGGCGAAGTTCAACGCGATATCGTTCGTTAATTCGAACCGCGTCGAAAGACTTAAAAAAAGCCACCCTCCCGGGTGGTTTTTTTTAGTGCTGACAAAAGCCTACAAAAAATTGACCTGAAACGTTTTAAAATTAGCATATCAAAATCATATTCACGAACTAAGTCACCTAAAAACAGGATGCATATTGAATGCTGTTGTATTTTCTGCCCTTTATTTTAAGACTGGTTCGTTTTGAACAGTTTAAGTGCCGCAGTCTAACGCCTGGTGAAATCAAAATTTCCCAACAGGTATTTGGCAACCTGATCGATTATTCTCGCGTTAAAATCATGAATCACCCCTACCTGCCCTGGCAATCCAAACATGTCATTATGGCCCCCAGTGGCTACATCCATGTACGCAATTTAAATTATCGGGAAGATTATTCGCGCGAGAGTTTATCTTATCAGGCACTATTTATTCATGAGATGGCGCATATTTATCAACACCAATGTCAGATCAATGTGCTTTTAAAAGGGGCATTTTTACAAAGTGCTTATTTTCTCAGCTTGGGAAAATATAATCCGTACAAATATCAATTTAATCCCAACAAATCATTTTCAACCTACAATATTGAACAACAAGGCGATATTGCCCGGGATATTTTTCTAAAAAAAATTCCGAATATTATTTTAAATCCAAAAATAAACAGATGATATTTAATCAGTTTAATTCCAAACAATATAGCTAAGGCATATTTTAAAAGCCAAAATTTAGATTTCAGTCTTTAAATCTACATAAGCCTAGATGCATAAAAAATCAGCATATTTTCTAATTTTATATAATAACTTTTTTCACTCAATGCCTGTTCTGCTAAATCAACTCTAGCTTATCGATAAAATTTCGATAAAATAGGCAGGTATGATTATTTTGCATCGCAGATTAAGATTCAATGATCATGCGATAAAAAGTTTTTTTATTTAAGCCATTTGGCATTTTATGAATATCGAAGTGCACTCAACTGAATAATTAGAATTATAAAAATCAGTAATTTAGTGTATCAACCTATAGGAATAGGATTTACTTGGAATGAAAAGTTTTAAAATTGCGATTGCTCAATTCTCTCCACATGTGGGCAATCTGGATGCAAATACGCAAAAAATGATTGATCTGGCCAATCAGGCTAAAAAAGATAAAGCGGATCTGATTATCTTTCCTGAACTTTCAACGCTGGGCTACCCTGCAGAAGACTTATTAATTCGCCCGAGCCTGGTGAAACGCACCAAAGCGGCTTTTGAAAAACTGACTGAAGTAAAAGATATTGTCATGGTCTTTGGTTTTGTTAATCAAACTGAAGATGGTCAGCGTTATAACTCGGCTGCTGTCATGAAAGATGGCGAAGTACTGGGTGTTTATAACAAGCAAGTGTTGCCAAACTATGGCGTATTTGATGAAAAGCGTTATTTTGGCGAAGGTCATCAGCATCTGGTTTTTGAGTATCTTGGACATAAATTTGGCGTACTGATCTGTGAAGATGTCTGGTCTTTAGCCACTGTTCAGCAACTGGCAAAATTGAATATCGACACAGCTTTGGTACTAAATGCATCGCCATATGAAGTGGGTAAACCACAACATCGCATTGAAACCATGGCGGCCTTGGTCAAACAGCTAAATATCAATCTGGTGTACTGTAACCAGGTCGGTGGCCAAGATGATCTGATCTTTGACGGTACCAGTTTTGTGCTCAACAAATCTGGCGAGGTGGCTTTACAGGCACCAACTTTCCAGGAAAATCTGGCAATTGCAGAATTTAATGCTGAACAACTGCAATTCAGCAAAGGTGCAATTGCACCTGCTTTAGACACCATGGCTGAGATTTATCAAAGCCTGGTCATGGCTACACGTGATTATGTACAGCGTTCTGGCTTCCCAGGTGTGATTCTGGGACTGTCTGGCGGCATTGACTCTGCCCTGACCCTAGCGATTGCTGTAGATGCGCTTGGCGCAGACAAAGTTCAAGCTGTGATGATGCCTTATACCTATACCGCACAAATCAGTGTGGAAGATGCAGCGGCTCAAGCCAAAAATATGGGCGTGACTTTCGGTATTGCCGAAATCAATCCAGTGGTAAGCGGCTTTATGCAGGTGCTATTCCCGTTCTTTGGCAACGCTCCAGTCGATGCTACCGAGGAAAACCTGCAAGCACGTTCACGGGGCACCTTATTGATGGCCCTATCTAACAAATTCGGTAATCTGGTGCTGGCAACCGGTAATAAGTCTGAACTAGCTGTCGGTTATTGCACCCTGTATGGCGATATGGTCGGTGGTTATGCAGTTCTGAAAGATGTGTATAAAACCATTGTGTTTGAACTGGCGAAATATCGTAACAGCATTTCAGAAACTCCAGTGATTCCGGAACGTGTGATTACCCGTCCACCTTCAGCAGAACTGCGTCCAGATCAGGTCGATCAAGACTCTTTACCTGCCTATGACATTCTGGATGCGATCTTGTACTCTTATATTGAAGAAGATATGAGTCAAGACGATATCATTGCCAAAGGCTTTGATGCTGAAGTCGTGAAAAAAGTGATTCGTCTGGTTGATATCAATGAGTACAAGCGCCGCCAAGGTGCCATTGGACCACGTATCAGCTCACGCTCTTATGGCCGTGAGCGTCGTTATCCAATTGTGAATGGCTGGAAAGCAGGTAGCTAAATTCTGCTCTCAATGATGTAAATCAGAATCGCCCAAGGAATGCTTGGGCGATTTTTTTATGCGGCAGTAGAATGAAAAATAGCCCCAACATCAAGAAGGAAAAATAATGTTTTGTGGAAACTAAAAATTAGTGGATGCTTCAAATATTTTTGATGGTTTACAGTGCTTTTTAAAAGACAAAAAAAGAGACCAAGCTGAGAGCTTGGTCTTTTAAAATGGTGGCTATGACGAGACTTGAACTTGTGACCCCCGCATTATGAGTGCGGTGCTCTAACCAACTGAGCTACATAGCCGTAAACTGTGTGCGCATTATCGTAATTTCAGCTTCTATCGTCAAGCATTTTAAAACACAAATGTTCAGTCTTTATGCAAATATGGAATAAACTTTTAAATTTTAAACAAAAAAGCTTTTTTTAGTATGTAATTCACGCATTCATAGCAGTATTTAATTCTTCGAGAATTCATTACATGTATAAAATCAAAATATTTATTTTACTCATTGGCCTTTCAAGCCTGAGTGCCTGCCAGATCATCTCGCCTATTTTCGTAGATTATAATGGCGTCAGACGTGATGTGGCACAGTGGATTAATCAGCAGCAATTGATGAGCATGCAGCAGAAAAGGTCTTTAGCACAACTCAGCAGAGCACAGCAGAAAATCGAGCGCTATCCGGAATATGAGCAGACTCAACGACTGGCGGTAACCGGGGAAAATCAGATTGCATTACACTGTGCGCATTTACATTTAACAGAACATAAAATCCGGCAGCTACAGCAAAAAATTTATGCAGGTGAAATTCAAACAATTTTAAATCGCTATGAACAGCTGTCACCGCAAATAAAATTAGACCCGACATCTATTCGATGTGATTGACCGCCATTTTGACTAAGCTCATTAATTACATATAAATTATCAACTTAGGCTAAATAAATAACTCGGTTCAATAGCTCTAAACAGATGCTTGATTCTTTAATCTATTAGACATTATACCTATGTATTTACTTGGTTTTATTTTTATACAATACAGGCTATGATCAAAGTATAAACAACTATTCGTACCCGGTTTAACGCGTCATAATTTTATAACTCTAAATTCCCCTTAGGAGAATTCTAATGCCTTTTGAACATATTTTAGTACCTGTTGACGGTTCAGAAACATCGTATGCTGCAGTAGATAAAGCTGTAGAAATTGCCAAAGCATTTAACAGTAAAGTCACAGTGGTTCAAGTGTTGGCGCTGGACCCTTATATCGCTGCGGAATATATCTCTGCGGCACAAACCAATGACCTGATTGAACGTGCCCGCACTTCTATCCTGAAAACGCTGGATGAAGCCAAAGCAAAATTCTCCGGTGCCGGTGTTGAAGTGGATACACAGCTCCTTGAGGGTCAGGTAATTTATAGCGAGATTGTCAAAGCAGCTAAAGATTTAAATTCTGACCTGATCGTGATTGGTTCTCATGGCCGTACTGGCTTCAAAAAACTGTTCCTTGGCAGCGTAGCGCAAAGCATTCTCGGCCAAGCGGATATCCCAGTGATGGTGATTCGCAACTAAATTACCTTCAAAATCCCCACTTTTCACCAAGTGGGGATTTTTTTATACCTCGACCAGACCATCCCATTGATAGCGTTTTAAATCCACTCGATCACCTCTAAAACAAATTCCTTCCTGCATAAGTTTTTGCTGCTGGATATTCTGGCCATGTTCGTCCAGTTGCTTCAGACTGATTTTCGCTTGTGCATTGATCACCCGATACCAGGGAATATTAGTGTCCGAATCTAGATGACTTAATACTCGCCCGACCAATCGCGCATGTTTGGGTAAACCTGCCAGTCTGGCAATCTGTCCGTAAGTGGCGACTTTGGCATATGGAATCTGATTGACCACAGCCAAAATCATTTCTGTCATTTCCTGATTGGCTGAACTTGTCTGGGTCATTTTCATCTCATTAATAGCTCATTTAAATAAAAGATCACACCTCAACCTATCCACAAAAAGCTAGATGAAAATAATCAAGCCTGATGAAATACGCTAACCCAAGCGATCTCAGCTCACTAACAACAAATCCATAGCATATTGAGATTCTAAGTTTTAACTTTAGAAATTATCCGGATTTTCCAGTCGTTTTACTTCCTGAACCTTATCTGGATGATGCACCGTGGCGACGCCATCTGCATCTTTCTGATCAATCAGAATCTCTGGCTGAAAGATAGTAATAGCCTCATTTCCTTTGGCATCTTCTCCAACAATATAGCGAAAACCCTTACGATTCATTTTATGACACATGCGTTGATACCAGCCTTTAAAGCCCTGCGTCTCTTCATTGGGATTATAATAAAACGCATTCATCACCGCAGGCAGGCCCAAGCCACATACCACACCGGACAATAGCACTACAATAAAGGTATAGCCCACCAGAATACTGCTATAGGCTTCCAGCTGAGGAACATTGGCGACCGCCAGAATTAAGGCCAAAGAAATCCCGCCCCGTACTCCGCCCCAAGACAGGATGGTCAAACTGCCGTTATAGCTTTTCTTGCTGACTTTTGGGAACATGGCAAAGGCCAGATAGTTGGCTGCAAAACGGGCCAGATGTAGAATCACAAAAGCCACCATTCCGCCCAGAACCAGACTGGTACTCAAGTCCAGAATAAACAATTCTAGACCAATCAGGGTAAACAGGAATGAATTGATAATTCCCTCAACCGTATGCCAGAAATGATTAACGTCACCAATTTCAGCATCTGCCAGGATTTCTTTCCATTTATTGCCAACAATCAAACCACCAATCACACAGGCAATTGGCGCGGAAGCATGTGCCAGCAAAGCCACCAGATAGGAACCACAAGCCAGCAAGGCCGTGGTCAAAATCAGAGATTCCATTTCATGCTTACCGCGCAAAATCCGCAAGATCGCAAAACCGAATCCGAGACCAATCAGCACCGCCACGACAATTTCATAAAGCAAGGTTTGCAGCACTGCCAGTACCGTAAAGTTTTCACCTTGCAGAACATTGAGCAAGGTCATAAATAAGGCAATACACATTGCATCATTAAACAGTGATTCGCCTTCAAGCTTGACAATCAAATGATGCGGTGCGCGAACCGAACTCAATACGCCTTTGATGCCGATCGGATCTGTGGCGCCCAAGGCCGCCCCTAGCAAGAGCAAAACCAGCAGGTCAACATGTTTACCAATCAGGAACTGATAACCATACAACACCACACCAAAGAACACTGCACAGAACACCAAAGCCAGACCAGCCAAAATACTGATCGGCCGCCAGTGGTTACGCAAATCTGAGACCTTAAACTTCAGCGCAGATGAAGTCAGGATAAAACAGATCACACCATTGATCAGAAAATCATAGAAATCGACGTGACGAACAGCCTGCTCGATATTGTCAATATTGATGCTAAAGAATGGATTACCATGCAGTAAACTGGCGCCCCACTGCAAAATGAAAACAAAGATTGCAGAGACAATAGGGACACCGATCGCTTGCGGAAAGCCTAAAACGCGCTTATTAAACATGGTCGTGGCAATAGACAGAGCAAAGACCACCGTGAGTAGCTGAAGAAAAAAGAAATTTCCCATTCGGTTTCCTAAAATCGGGCGATATGGAGCACTATGCGCCGAGAGGCGTTGTTAAAATAGAGATTTAAATAGCAAGGTATTCTGGCAAAACAAGTTTAGTCCGCTTTTTTATCGAATTGAGTTAAGTTTCTTTTCAGTATTTTCGAATGATGATTTAACATACAGATCAGCACTCGGCTTTTGCTTTCCCATTATTCTATTTTGAATTTTTCTCCCATGCATCAAACTGTCAAAACCATTTTTCGTCTCTGTTTTGCCAGCGTGATTTTTCTGATCACGTTGTCCTTATGTTTTACCTGCTTTGCTAAAATTCAGGAAATTCTGCAAGCAGAACAGCATTATCAGCAAGCCACCAGCATTCCCTTAAAAAGTACAGCCGGCGAACAGTATGTATTGGTGTCCAATAACCAGCGACCAGACAATGCAATTTTTATTCTGATTGCAGGAAATGGTTATGTGGCCAAAATCAACTGTGAACATTACAGCGCTTTATGTAGCGATGAAGACAATCAATCGCATACCCGTCAAATCCAGACTGTTGACTTAATCAAAGCGGGAAATCTGTTCTATATTGAAAAAATCCAGTTCAGAGATAGCCGAACCGGCAAAGCAACTGCTTTAGAATATAACAAACAAGAAATTCAGCAGTTTTATCAAAATGACATTAGCAACCTCAAATATACAGTCTTTGCAATTGCACTGTTTGCTTTGGCTGCATTATTTGTCAGTATCAAGATATTAAGAAACTTCCGGCGTTTTCTGCATAAATAAAAAAAGGAGCATCTGCTCCTTTTTTTTATCGAAGTCATTTAAATATTTTGATTAAAGGTATCACAATTCGCAACTTGACCGGATTTCAAGCCGGTGTTAAACCATTGTACCCGCTGCGCGCTGCTGCCATGGGTAAAGCTGTCCGGCACCACCTGCCCGCGAGCACGTTTCTGTAAATAATCATCGCCAATTTTATGGGCGGCATCCATCGCTTCCTGCACATCACCCTGTTCCAGAAATTGGGTACGTTCATGATTATGGTAAGCCCAAACGCCGGCCAGACAGTCTGCCTGCAATTCCTGACGCACTGAAAGCTGATTACTTTGCACTTCGCTTGCTTGCTGACGTGCTTGCTGTACTTGAGAAGAAATACCTAAAATCGTCTGGATATGATGCCCCACTTCATGGGCCACGACATAGGCCAGCGCAAAATCCCCCGCCTGATCATTGCGGGAAAGTTCGGTGGCATTCTGTTCTCCGGTAATGCCCATTTGGGTACGCATATCTTTAAAGAATGCAGTATCGATATACACTTTCTGGTCTGTCGGGCAGTAGAAAGGCCCCATCGCCGCCTGAGCAGTACCACAACCAGAATTCACGATGCCGTTAAACAACACCAGTTTCGGTGGGACATACTGCTGATTTAACTGCTGCTGAAACACCTGATTCCAGGTATCTTCAGTATCTGCCAATACAGTTCCAACAAAATCAATCGACTCCTGCTGTTCTGGCGTGGGATTTTCCAGGCCACGTGTTTCTGCCGCACCCGATACCCCCTGAGTGACCTGCTTGGTGGTTTGATAAGCCTGTTGTGGATCGACACCGAAAAACTTCCAGGCCACAAAGGCCACAATCAATCCAACAATACTGATTCCGCCAGCTTTGGCACCACCACCACGACGGTCTTCTACATTGCTACTGACACGACGACCTTTCCAACGCATAGTCTTTTCCTTTTCTTAATCTGCTTAATATCCAGATATTTCCACACCTTAAGCTTTTGATGATTTAGGCCAGATTTTCTTAATCAGGCTGATGACCAGCATGACCAGCAGACCCGCTAAAATTCCTACTGCGAAATTAATCAAGGTCGGTGTTACGGCACCGACAATGTTGCCAATGCTGGGAATATCCTGCACATAAGCAACACTGTCTTCAGTAAAGTGATGAATAAAAGGAATTGCATGGTTAATAATTCCACCGCCCACCAGAAACATCGCAGCGGTCCCAACAATGGAGAGAATTTTCATTAAGATCGGGGCAAATGCCAACAAGCCACGTCCTATTTTTTGTTTAAAATCGGACTGCTGTTCAGTCAGATGCAGACCGATATCATCCAGTTTGACAATCAGCGCAACAAAACCATAAACACCAATGGTCATCACCACCGCGATCAGGCTTAAAACAGTCACTTTGGTCAGCATCGAGGCTGCGGCGACCGTTCCCAAAGTAATCACGATAATTTCAGCAGACAGGATAAAGTCAGTGCGAATAGCACCTTTGACTTTTTCATTTTCAAACTGGTGCAAATCCATTTCTGTATGAATCAATTGCTCACGCGCCTGTTCCGCGTCCTTGGCCTTCGGTGTATGCAAGGTATGAATAATTTTTTCCACGCCTTCATAACATAGGAACAAACCACCCAGCACCAACAAGGGATTAATCAGCCAGCCTGCAATAAAGCTGATTAATAATGCCAGCGGCACCAAAATCAGTTTATTAACAAAAGAACCTTTGGCAACTTTCCAGACCACCGGTAATTCACGATCAGCCCGCACACCTGTCACTTGCTGCGCATTTAAAGCCAGATCATCACCAAGGACGCCTGCTGTTTTTTTTGCTGCCATTTTGCTCATGACAGCGACATCATCCAGAACAGTAGCAATATCATCTAATAATAGTAATAAACTGCTCGCCATACTTATTATCCTTATCTTCTTTCCAGATAGTTTAATCAAAATTCTTAAAAATATTGTATTCACTTGTTTAATTTATAAGATTTTTTTACGACAGCTTTTTTTCTGGCTGACAATCAAAAACAGAATGCCGTACAATGTTGCCATTCGTTAAAATACAGCTGTAGTACTGACTACCCTTTGGAATAGATAATGAGTAATCAAGATAATCGTCCAGTGATCTTGACGGGCGACCGTCCTACCGGACAACTCCACCTCGGCCACTTTGTGGGTTCATTACGCTCTCGTGTAGGTCTGCAAGATTCTCACCATCAACACTTGTTACTCGCCGATGCTCAAGCCCTGACCGATAATGCGGACAATTTTGAAAAAGTACGTCGTAACATTATTGAAGTGGCGACGGATTATCTGGCTGTCGGTATTGATCCAACTAAAACCACAATTTGTGTGCAGTCATGCCTGCCAGCACTAAATGAACTGACCATGCTTTACCTCAATTTCGTGACGGTTTCACGTCTTGAGCGTAACCCAACGATCAAATCTGAAATCCAGATGCGTGGTTTTGAGCGTGATATTCCAGCCGGTTTCTTGTGCTACCCGGTGGCTCAAGCTGCTGACATTACGGCATTCAAGGCCACTGTAGTTCCTGTGGGTGAAGATCAGATTCCAATGATCGAACAGACCAACGAAATCGTGCGTCGTTTAAACCGTCAAATTGGTCATGACCTGTTACCAGAATGTAAGGCACTACTTTCCAATGTTGGTCGCCTACCTGGTTTTGATGGTAAAGCAAAAATGTCGAAATCTTTGGGCAATACCATTGTGCTAGATGCAACAGATAAAGATATTAAGAAAGCCGTCAATGCCATGTATACCGATCCGAATCACTTACGTATTGAAGATCCAGGTCAGGTCGAAGGCAACGTGGTATTCACCTATCTAGATGCCTTCGATCCAAATAAAGAAGAGCTGGAAGAACTTAAAGCCCATTATCGTCGTGGTGGTTTAGGCGATGGTACAGTGAAAAAACGTCTGGAAAGCATTTTAAAAGAATTGATCGGTCCAATTCGTGAGCGTCGTATTGAACTGGCTAAAGATCCGGATTACATCATGGATATTCTAAAAACTGGTACGGATAAATGTCGCGATATTACCCAGGCGACACTGGATGAAGTTAAATCTGGCCTCGGCGTATTCCATTTCTAAATATAAAATTGCTTTGAAAAGCTCTTCTGATGAAGGGCTTTTTTATTTAAACTATAATTGCGCAAAAATGATGCAAATATCCCCACATAATCTTCATAGTTTTAACCTTATTTAACATGTATTAACATGAATACTGATGAGTCATATGAGAATGCATCCTATTATGGTCATATTCAGTAAGGAATCAGATTTAACTCTCTCCACAGTTAATGAAGTAGTTTGAAAGACATTCCTTTTTCTACGCAATGACAACCCCAATCATTGCGTTTTTTTTGTTTATAGTTTTTCAAAATGCTAAAAAAATCCTGCGTTTAAGCAGGATTTAATCATGGCTAAGAATTAATAACTGAACAAGCCTTTTTCTAATGGTATTTCGATACCTAAAGAAACTCCGCTATCTCGACCATTTACCTTTGAATCACCGACCCATGCATTAATTTTAAGCGGCATTTCTGGACGGATATAATGTGACCAGGTCAAATCCAGTGCTTTAATCTCATCATTAAAAGCAAAAGCAGCATTATTAACGGCGGCTCGTTCCGATTGATTCACATCAGCAAAAAGTATACGACCCGATAAGCGGTTCATAAAATCAATACGAATGTCTTCACCCACGGAAATCATCTGCGCATCGCCACCTAAAGCATGTGCTAGAGGATAACCATGCTGATAAAAACCGTCTGTATAATTCGTATGGTTGTAGGAAATGCCTTGAACCTTGCCATTAGTCCGCGTATCTGCCCATTCTGCATAAACTTAGTATGGCATATTTCTCAAACTAGCAGAATAGTCGATTCTAGCCAAATACATTTTTTTTGCAGGTAAGCCCCCAGCCTCATCTTCTCCTACATATTGAGCATATAGACCCACCGGAATTTGGGTAAGAGAAAATAAATTTAACCGCGCATCGAAACCGGCAATCTGGTTAGATGGGTCTGGTTCACCTGTACCCCCATTATCTTTACTACCTACAAAAGCATCCCACAGCGAACTTAAACTTTCAGGTCGTCCTTCACCACCCCACTGAATCGCACGCGAGGCACCAAGCTCTAAATAAGGTAAAGGCTGTGCTGTAACACGCAAACCAATCAATTTGGCGTCTGGAACTGCGCTATAGTCATCGAGTTGACCGGCAAAAGCCTGATATTGCCACGGCCCAATCCAAGATAACCATTTATTTTCAAATGCTGTCTGTTCTGCACGTTGAACTGTAAAGCCATAGACTGGACGACTGGCATCACCACGCATCAAGCTGCCATCATGGCTTGGGCCCCAGTAAGTTGGAATCTGCCCAGCAATCAACCATTGATTCCAAAGTTTCCCCGCCAGATAAGAACCTTCGAGATTTACATCCTGATCATTATCAATTTGTGGATCTTTTTCAGCATTCACCCTGATTTTGGCATCCCAATTCGTACTGCCAGCATTAAACTCTAAAGCTGCCTGATATTGTGCTTTTTGCTGATCCCCGAAAGTCTGTGGAATATTTTTTTGATCGGTTTCTGCAAATACACCCAATTTTAGCAGTTGATTATCTGCCTTTAGTTTAGCCAGAACCGAATCGATTACACGCTGCTGTACAGTATTGCTGATCTGCGCATTTGTTAAGGCTCGTTGAATTTCATCCCCACTCAGCGGCCAGGTTGAGGTACTGATTTGAATAACCCCTTGCTGGTTTAACCAGTTCAGGTCAGTACGCAAATTTGCATCATTTAGAACCAGGCCCTGAGCAAAAGCAGGAAGAGCAAGCGTAGTCAGCAACACACTCAATAATGTTTTTTTTTAGCAACATGGGATGAATATTCTCAAGTTTATTTTCTGCTTCACCTTAATCGCTCCTATGTTAATTTTCAACGATTAAACTGTTGTTTTTTACTCAAGCTTTCAGATGTATCGATAAAAAATAACCCACACAATGGTGGGTTATTTTGAATTCAGCATTTAAGCATTTTTATGACGCATATGCGGGAACAAGATCACATCGCGGATACTTGCTGCATTGGCAAAGATCATCACCAGACGGTCAATACCAATACCCTCACCTGCTGTTGGAGGAAGACCGTATTCCAATGCTTCTACAAAGTCTGCATCGTAATGCATAGCTTCATCATCACCAGCATCTTTTTCAGCAACCTGTGCCTGGAATCGTTCAGCCTGATCGATTGGATCATTTAATTCCGAGAAGCCATTTGCCAACTCACGGCCACCGATGAAGAATTCAAAACGGTCGGTAATGTGTGGATTGTGATCATTACGGCGTGCCAATGGAGAAGTTTCCGCTGGATATTCAGTAATGAACGTCGGTTGACGCAATTTGGTTTCTACGGTTTCTTCAAATACCATAGTTTGCAGTTTGCCCAGACCAAAACCTGGCTTCACTTGCTCTTTCAATTCTTCCTGAAGGAATTTTGCCAGGAACTCACGGTCATTGACATTTTCAGGAGTAAATTGCGGGTTATTTTCCAGAATCGCATCGAACATTGAAATTTTCTTGAATGGCCCTTTGAAGCTATACACTTCATCGCCATAAGGCACGTCAGTCGTACCCAAGATATCAATCGCCAGACGCTCTAGCATTTGCTCGGTCAATTCCATCAAGTCTTTGTAATCTGCATACGCCTGGTAGAATTCAATCATGGTGAATTCAGGGTTATGACGGGTAGAAACACCTTCGTTACGGAAGTTACGGTTAATTTCAAACACACGTTCAAAACCACCGACTACCAAACGCTTTAAGTAGAGCTCTGGCGCAATACGCAAGAACAATGACATGTCCAGTGCATTGTGATGTGTTTCAAAAGGACGTGCTGATGCACCACCTGGAATCACATGCATCATTGGCGTTTCAACTTCCATATAGCGCTTTTCAGTCAGGAAGGCACGGATACCCGCCACAACTTTGGCACGAATTTCAAAAGTTTTACGTGTTTCTTCATTAACGATCAGGTCAAGATAACGTTTACGATACTTCACTTCAGTATCGTTCAGACCATGGAACTTGTTTGGAAGTGGACGCAATGATTTGGTCAGTAATTCAAAATGTTCGATATGTACATACAAATCGCCTTTACCCGAACGACCGATATAACCTTCGACTGCAATGATATCGCCAAGGTCCAGACCTTTAATGGTAGCCAGTACATCTTCAGCGAGTTCTTTACGCGCAACATAAAGCTGGATACGACCTGTCATGTCCTGGATCACGATAAATGAACCACGGTTCAACATTACACGACCGGCAACTTTGACGTAGACCTTTTCGCCTGCTTCAATTTCTTCTTTAGATTTATCAGCGAACTGGTCTTGTAAATCCTGGGCATAATGCTCACGCTTAAAGGTATTCGGCCATGGGCTCTTACCTGTTTCTTGTGCCTGAGCTTCGATTTGCTTTAACTTGGCATGACGCTGTGCAATTAAATCGTTTTCGGAAATGATTTGTTCAGAAGTCGATTGAGCGTTAGTTTGCGTCATCTCTGCCTCGAATAAGATTAGTTAAAAAATAGAAGTTGCATAGAATAGCAGAAATCCTTCTCAAATCGTAGCGCAAACACTCTCAGGAACCGGCTTTTCTTTGGAAAAATCCACTATCCTGCTATTTACACCATTCGGTTGAGCCCTTCTGTCACTCTTTTAAATTGCCTTTCTTCAACCTTTTGCAGCACCCCGCTGCTCTCAGTTGGGATTAAAGTTTAAATCAGACAGGGGTTATACAAAATCATTGCACTGCAAAATTGTGGCTTAGACCAATAGCTAACTGCCTTGTACACCCAGACGTTCTACAATGACGCTCAGATTGAAGATGATGTGCCAATCAACAAATAACCAATATGGCATGTCCCATAAAAATGAGTAATGAACTATGTCTAAGATTTTGTTTTTACATGGCTTAGATTCCTCCAGAGAATCCACCAAGTTCCATGCCATTGATGTGGTACATAAATACTGTATCGATGTCGATTATCGAAATCTGAGTTATAGTTCGGTCACCGAGTTTTATCATGAGATGATTGAAACCATCAAACCGGATATTCTGGTCGGCCACAGTCTTGGCGGTTATTGGGCACTGAAAATGTCACAAGCGTATCAAATTCCATGTGTAGTGGCCAATCCCATTTTGCAGCCTAACTTCCGCGATGATTATCCGCCGATTGGGCATCACGATTTACAGCATGATATTCCTCAGTTTGCCTATCTGGAGCTGGGCGATGAAATTCTGGATATGCATGCGGTTCAGACACAACTTGAAGACTATATGCAAATTCAGGCAGTTGATGGCGGCCATCATCGTCTGGAACATCCTGAGCAAATTAATACACTGATTCAGGAAATCGAAGATCATTTTATCAGGCAATAAAAAAGCCCCACATTTTTGGGGCTTTTTTTTAATTTATGACTTAAGCAACTGCCGCTTCAGGCTGA